>JAYVKX010000001.1:0-9261 GCA_043768005.1 Novosphingobium sp.
ACCACCACATAGGCGGGAAGCCCGCAAACCAGCGCGACCACGATATCGGCCATGATCGCGCCATCGGCGGCGGTGAATTTTCCGCCGACAAAGAACGCAGTGACAAACGCGGGCGCGCAAATCGCCAGCGCCGCCGCAGCGGGCAGGGTCAGCAGCGTGGCAATCTCGAACGCGTTGGATTGCAGGCGCTGCGCCTCGGCCTTTTCGCCAATATGGATATGGCGCGACAGCATCGGCAGGATCGCGGTGCCCAGCGCAATCCCGACAATCCCCAGCGGCATCTGGTTGAGCCGGTCAGCCAGCTTGAGCAGGGTGAGCGAGCCTTGGGGCAGGCTGGTGGCAAAGAAAGTGTCGACGAACTGGCTGATCTGATAGATCCCCGCTCCGAATGTCGCAGGCAGGATCAGCGCGCCCAGCCGCCGCACCTCCGGGGTGAGCTTGGGCGTAGACAGTTTTAGCCGCACGCCGGCGCGGCGGGTTGCCCAGCCAAGATACAGCAGCTGGGCCATACCAGCCAGCGCCACCGACACGGCCAGCGCGGTAGAGACGATTGTATCATCGCCGCTGGTGCCGCGCAGATACCAGCCTGCTGAAATCCCTGAAATCAGCAAGATATTGAGCAGGATCGGAGCCAGCGCGCCGGGGCCGAACCGCGACCTTGCGTTTAGCAGCCCTGAAAGCATCGCCACCAGGCTGATCAGGCCAAGATAGGGAAAGGTGATCCGGCTGAGCGTAACCGTCAGCTCAAACTTGCCAGGTATTTTCGCGAATTCGCTGGCCAGAAGCCACACGATGGCGGGCATCGCCAGCATCGCCACTGCGCTGAACCCCAGCAGCACCCACACGAATACTGAAAGCACGTCTCCAGCAAATTTCTGCGCCGCCGCTTCGCCGTCAGCCCCGTGCAACTCGCGTGAGTACATTGGCACGAAGGCTACCGAAAAGGCACCCTCGGCAAACAACCGCCGGAAAGTGTTGGGCAAGGTAAAGGCCAGCTGAAACGCATCCGCCGCCAGCCCCGCACCCAGCACGCGGGCCAGCAGCATATCGCGGGCAAACCCGAACACCCGGCTGACCGCGGTTAGCCCGCCGATCGTTCCGACGTTTCTGAGCAGGCTCATGCGCGCTGCTTCACAATCGCCCGGCTCCGTTGCAGATCAGGCGTTGCCAACCGGCTGCTCACCCTCGCCAGCTTCCTGCTGGGCGGCAAGCTGCGACAGGTACAACCCGTTGAAATCAATCGGTTCCAGCATTAGCGGCGGGAAGCCCGCATCGCGCACCGCATCGGCGATGATGCAGCGGGCAAACGGGAACAGGATCCGCGGCGCTTCGGCATAGGTGAAGGCGTGGCGCTGCGCCTCATCCAGATTGCGCATGCCGACCAGGCCGCAATAGGACAGATCAATGATGAAGGCGGTGCCCTGCGGGCCCTTGGAATTGATCGCGATCTTCAGCTCGATCTCGCTCACTTCGCTGTTCATCTCGCGTGCGGCGATATTGAACTGAACGTCGATCTGCGGCGCTTCGGTCCACTGGAAACTATCCGGCGCATTGGGATTCTCGACCGAGAGATCCTTGACATATTGCGAGATGATTCCGGCCGAAGGGTTGGTATCTTCGCCGTTCGGAACGGGACCATCGAGGTTCAGATTGGTAAGCACATTGCCTTCGTCGGACATCGTCTGCCTGGCTTTCTTGACTGCGGCCACGCCCAATGTGTTTGGCATTGGTGGGTGGCATGGGGTTTGGCCAAATGGAATTGCCGCGCGCCTAGCATCAGCAGACGCGGGCGGCAATGGCGCTGGTGTTCACGTCCTGCCTGTATTTGCACCCGGATTATCGTAAAAATTGCACCGAAGCCGCCATCCACGCGTTGTTCATTTGTATTGGCTACCTATCTGGGGTTACAACACACATCTGCCGTTGGATCGGCAAGGACTGGAATGAGAGCGTGACTGCAGTCGAAATCGTAATTCTGGCAATGATCGCAGCCTTTCTGGGGCTGCGGCTTTATTCCGTGCTGGGCCGCCGTGCTGAGCATGAGGAAGAGCCGATTCAGGGCCGTTTCGATGCCACGGGCGATGCCCCTGCCGCGCCGCGTCAAAGCGTTGCCCCCAGTGTTGCGCAAAGCGTCGTCCCCAATGCTGCCGCGCAGTTGCAGCCGCGGCTGCTGGTCCCGGGGGTTACTCCTGCGATCGAACGGGGTCTGCGCGAAATTACCGCTGCCGACCGGCGGTTTGATCTGCAGCCGTTTGTCGATGGGGCCAAGGGCGCCTATCGGATGATCCTCGAAGCGTTCTGGCGCGGCGACAAGGATGAGCTGGCCCAGCTGTGCGACAGCGATGTTTATGCAGGCTTTGTGACCGCGATCGATGCACGGCTGGCAGCGGGTGAAACGCTGGAGAACCGGCTGGTCCGGATTGACGATGCAACCGTGGTTGCTGCCTCGTTCCAGGCCCCGATGGCCCGGATCGCGATGCGCTTCACCGCCGATATTGCCGCAGTGACCCGCGACGCGCAGAGCCAGGTGATCGCCGGATCGCTCGACGATGCGATCGAGACGCGCGATATGTGGACCTTCAGCCGCAATGTCTCCTCGGCAGAGCCTGACTGGCTGCTCGACGAAACCGACGAGGGTTGAGCTTGTTATCCGGTGCGCGGCTTCGCGGCCTGGCGGCGATTGGGTTGCTGGCTGCGCTGGCGGCTTGCGGACGGTTGATCCCCCAAGCCCCAACATCAATTCCAGTCGTTACGCCTGCACCACCACCCGTCCCGGCACCTGCCAGCGCGTTGCTGACCGGGGTAGTGGCAGGCCCGGCGATCGCCAGCCTCACGCTTGGCGCTGAGGATGCAGGCGGTGCACTTGCCTCGTTCCGCGAAAGCTGCCCGCGTCTGGTGGTGCGCAGCGACGCCAGCGGATTGACCCAAGGCGCGGATTGGCAGCCCGCCTGCGCCGCCGCACCCACCTGGCCCGCCAGCGATGCGCCGCGCTTTTTCGATCAGTTCTTTGAAACCGCGCGCGTCGGTGATGGCAAAGCCTTCGTCACCGGCTATTTTGAGCCGGAGATTGCCGGGGTGCGGGTGCGCCAGAGCGGGTTCGATGTCCCGGTCTATGCCATTCCGCCCGATCTGGTCCGCGCCGCAATCGACGCTGTGCCGCCCACGCCTAGCGGCAAGCAACCGCTGGGCCGGTATGATGCGGGCGGGCTGTTCGTGCCCTATTTTGAGCGCGGCGAGATCGAAGACGGGGTGCTGATGGGCCAGGGGCTGGAGATTGGCTGGGCGGCCGATCCGATCGAGTTCTTCTTCCTTCAGATTCAGGGCTCGGGCCGTCTGCGCGCGCCCGATGGCACGGTCATGCGGATCGGCTATGCCGGGCAGAACGGGCGCGAATATGCCGGGATCGGATCGCTGATGCGCGCACGCGGCCTGATCGGCACCGGACCGGGGCAATATCCCGGCTCCATGCAGGGGCTGGTCCAATATCTGCGCGAACATCCGGTGGAAGGCCGCGCGCTGATGCGTGAGAACAAAAGCTGGATCTTCTTCAAGGAACTTACCGGCACGGCTGGCGGCCCGCTGGGTGCGCTGAATGTGCCGGTGCGCGCGGGCAACAGCGTGGCAAGTGATCCCAATTTCGTGCCGCTGGGCGCGCCGGTGTGGCTTTCGCTTGATCGGACGGAGGCCAATGGGCTGTGGGTAGCGCAGGATACCGGCGGCGCGATCAAGGGTGCCAACCGGTTCGACAGCTTCTGGGGCGCAGGCGATGCAGCGCGCCTGATCGCTGGCGGGATGAGCGGGCGCGGTCAGGCGTTGCTGTTCCTGCCCAAGGGGACACTGGCCCGGTTGGGGGCAAGGTAATGCGGACCCCGCGCGGGCTGTCACCGGGTGAGGCGGCGCTGTGGGCGCGGGTTGCACAGACTGTAAAGCCGCTAATTCCCCCCCTTCAGGTGAAGAACACCGGCGGGGTCCAGGCGAGCGATCCTGCCCCACCAAAGCTTCGACCACTGCGCGTGCCCCCCCACCCCCCTTCGGGCGGTCCCCCTCCCCGGAGTGGGGAGGAATTGAGACGCCCGCTTGATCGCCACGGGCTCGACAGCTCGTGGGAGCGTAAGCTGGCCAAGGCGGCGATTTCACCCGATTTCACGCTTGATCTGCATGGCTATGGGCTGGATGCGGCGCATGGCCGGCTTGATCACGGGTTGACGCTGGCGCTGGCGCAGGGCGCGCGGATGGTGCTGGTGATTACCGGTCGCGCTCGCCCGGTCGATGCGGCGGATCGCGGATCGCGGCGCGGGGCGATCCGGGCCAAATTGCTCGATTGGCTGGCGGCCGGGCCGCATGGTTCGCGGATCGCTGCGGTGCGCCCGGCCCATCCGCGCCACGGCGGGGCAGGCGCGGTTTACGTGGTGCTGCGCAAGGCGCGCTAGCTAGCCACCCGACCTAACCGCATTGCCCCCGGTGGAGCAGCTTGTGGTCCGCCAGCACCAGCGCCATCATCGCGGCAACCACCGGCGTGCCGCGGATGCCAACGCAAGGATCATGGCGGCCCTTGGTGCGAATATCGGTCGCTTCGCCCGCACGGTTGATCGTCTCGACCGGGGTCAGGATCGAACTGGTCGGCTTGAAGCCCACGCGGACCAGCACCTGCTGGCCGGTTGAAATCCCGCCCGCGATCCCGCCGGCGTGATTGGCAAGGAAGGTCGGACCTTCAACACCGGGCCGCATCCGATCTGCATTCTGCTCACCCGAGAGCCGCGCGGCAACGAAGCCATCGCCGATCTCGACCCCCTTGACCGCGTTGATCCCCATCATGGCAGCGGCCAGATCGGCATCGAGCTTGGCATAAATCGGCGCGCCCCATCCGGCGGGAACGTCGCTTGCCACGCATTCAACCACCGCGCCTAAGGATGAGCCGGCCAGCCGCGCCGCATCGACCAGCTGTCCCCACCGCGCCGCCGCCTTGGCATCGGGGCAGAAAAACGGATTGCGCGCAATCTCGGCTGCATCGAAATTTGCCGGATCAATCGCATCGCCGCCGATTTCAGCAACATAGGCGATGATCGAGACTTCCGGGATTACCAGCCGCGCCACCGCGCCTGCTGCCACTCGCGCTGCGGTTTCGCGGGCCGAACTACGCCCGCCGCCGCGATAATCGCGCAAGCCATATTTGGCGTCATAGGCATAATCGGCATGGCCGGGGCGGTAAGCGGCGGCGACTTCCGACTAATCCTTTGAGCGCTGATCGACGTTTTCGATCATCAGGCTGATCGGCGTGCCAGTGGTCTTGCCCTCGAAAGTGCCTGACAGGATCTTGACCGCGTCGGGTTCCTGCCGCTGGGTGGTGAATCTGGATTGGCCGGGCCGCCGCGCATCCAGAAACGGCTGGATCCAGTCTTCCGCAAGCGCCAGTCCCGGCGGGCACCCATCGACCACCGCGCCCAGCGCCGGCCCATGGCTTTCGCCCCAAGTGGTGAAACGGAAAAGATGGCCGAAGCTGTTGATGCTCATAGTGCTGCGGCTTTGTCGTGGATGGTTTAAAAAGTCCACTCCCAAGACCCGCGTCTAGTCGCTAGGGTGGGGTGATGTACCTTGTCGTCTTCCGCAATCGCAAGCGCGCTGATCTGGATGGAGCTGCCTATTCCGCCGATGCTGAGCGGATGGAAGCCATGGCCCGCGCGCAGCCCGGCTTCGTCTCGTTCAAAAGCTATACCGCCGAAGATGGCGAGGTGATTGCCCTGTCCGAATGGGCCGATGCTGCGGCGGCCACCGCCTGGGGCCGCCAGCGCGATCATGCGGTGGTGCAGGGCCGGGGGCGCGATGCCTATTATCAGGATTACACGCTGTTCACCTGCGACAATCCCCGGACCCACCGCTTTGAAGGACCTGCGGCGTGAGCGTGACCCTTTATGGTATCCCCAATTGCGACACGGTGAAAAAGGCACGGGACTGGCTGCAGCTTAACGGGATTGCCTATTGCTTTCATGACTATAAAAAGCATGGTGCTGATCCGGAGCGGATTGCGCGGTGGGTGGCAGCGGCGGGCTGGGAACGGGTGATCAACCGCGCCGGAACAACTTTTCGCAAGCTGGCGGATGGAGACAAGCAGGATTTGGATGCGGCAAAGGCGATCGCCATCATGGCGGCAAGCCCCAGCTGTATCAAACGTCCGCTGCTTGAATATTCGGATGGGCTGCTGGTGGGTTTCAGGCCCGAGGAATGGGAAACGGCGCTGACATGAGCTTTACCGAATGGATGGGCATCCTTGAATGGACTGCTGCCGGGCTTGGCCTGATCAATATCGCATTGCTGGTGTTCCGCAGTGTGTGGAATTACGCCTTTGGGATCGCATCGGTGGCGATCTATATCCTGATCTTTTGGGAATCGCGGCTTTATGCCGAATCCGGACTGCAGGTGTTTTTCGTGCTGGCCCAATTGTGGGGCTGGTATCTGTGGCTCAAGGTGGGCGATGAGGAAGATGGCGGCGTTCCGGTGCGCTGGCTGGATTGGACCAGCCGCGCGGTGTGGATCGCGGTAACGGCGGCGATCAGCATCAATCTGGGCTGGGTGATGCACCGCTTCACCAATGCGGCGATGCCCTATGCCGATGCCGCGATTGCCGGAGCCAGCGTCGCGGCGCAGATCCTGCTCGCCTATCGCCGGGTTGAAAACTGGGTTTTGTGGCTGTTGATCGATGTTGCCGCGGTTGGGCTCTATATCAATCGCGGGCTTTACCCCACCGCAGGCCTGTATGGCGGGATGCTGGTAATGTCGCTGTTCGGCCTGCGCGAATGGGTGAATTTTGCCAATCGGCACCGCCCAGTGGCATGATCCGGATCTGTTTTCACGGCGCGGAGAGCACCGGTAAATCGGTGCTCGCAGCGCAGCTTAGCGCTGAACTTGGCTGCCCGTGGGTGCCGGAATATGGCCGCGCCTATTGCGAGGAACGCGGGATTGATCTGGCCATGGCGGATCTGCTGGCGATTGCCGCAGGGCAAGATGCGCACATGCAGCTTGCGGCCGCGGCCAGGCCGCCGCTGCTAATCCTCGATACCGATCCGCTGATGACGGCGGCCTGGGCGCAGATGCTGTTTGGCCAAGTGCCGGACGAGCTGATGGGCTATGACAAGGCCGAGCTTTATCTGCTGTTCGAAGCCGATGTGCCGTGGGTGGCCGATGGGACGCGGTTTTTTGGCACGACCGAACTCCGCGCCGCCTTTGCCGCGCTGGCCGAAGCGGTGCTGGTCCAAGCGGGCGTGCCGTTCAAACGGATCACCGGCAACTGGGCCGAGCGCGCGGCCCAGCTGCGCGCCGCGATCAGCGCGGTTTCGCGGTCACGATGTAATTAAGCGCCAGATTGTCTGACAGGGTCAAGCCGTGGAGCGCGGAAAAAGCGATGCCCCGGGGCTCGCCCATCTCTAATCCGGCCCCGGCCAGCAGCTCGCGCAGTTCCTCAGGGGTGATGAAATCGTCCCAGTGATGCGTGCCCCGGGGGACCATGCCGATGGCTTCCGCCGCGCCGACCAGCAGCAGCCGCGACTGCGCGGTGCGGTTGGGGGTGGACAGGATCATCAGGCCATCAGGCGCCATCATGCCGGCCAGCGCGGCAATGAACGCAGGTTTATCCGCCACATGCTCGATCACTTCCAGCGAGGTGACCAGGTCAAACCCGGTCAGCCCCAGCGCAGCCACATCGCCGTAGCGGTAATCAATCGCCAGCCCTGACCCAGCCGCATGGGCGGTGGCCGCGGCGATATTTTCTGCCGCTGCGTCCACCCCGGTCACTGCTGCGCCCAGCCGAGCCAGCGGTTCACACAGCAGCCCCGCGCCGCAGCCGATATCGGCGGCGCGCTTGCCCGCCAGCGGCTTCACGCTGCGGGAATCGCCCGGCCAATGCGCATCGATGGCGGCACGGATGAAGCCCAGCCGCACCGGGTTCAACCGGTGGAGCATGGCGGACGAGCCCTTGGGATCCCACCAATCCGCCGCCAGTCGGCCAAAATGGGCGGCTTCTTCGGGGCGGATCGTCGCGGTCGAGGTTGCATTGCTCATTTTGCGACCCTAACAGGGCCGCCGCCGCAGGGCGAGGGGCTGTGCGGCAAGATTCTTTCGTTTGTGGGAGGCCATTTGTGGCCCGCATCGTGATGAAATTTGGCGGTACATCGATGGCCGGGTCCGAACGGATCCGCCGCGTCGCCAATATTGTGCGCCGCCAACAGGCCGCCGGGCACGAGGTGGCGGTGGTCGTCTCGGCCATGGCGGGCGAGACCGACCGGCTGGTGGGGTTCTGCCGCGAGGCAAACCCGCTGTATGATCCGGCTGAATATGATGTGGTGGTGGCCAGCGGCGAACAGGTGACTGCCGGGTTGCTGGCGATGACGCTACAGGCGATCGGCTGCAAGGCGCGCAGCTGGCTGGGCTGGCAGATGCCGATCCACACTGATGGCGCCCATGCCAAAGCCCGGATTGGCGAAATCGATGCGACTGCGCTGCTCGCCTCGATGGCATCGGGCGAGATTGCGGTGATCCCGGGCTTTCAGGGCCTGACCGACGCTGGCCGGATCACCACGCTGGGCCGGGGCGGTTCGGATACTTCGGCAGTGGCGATTGCGGCGGCGATCCATGCGGACCGCTGCGATATCTATACCGATGTCGATGGGGTCTATACCACCGATCCCCGGATCGTGGCCAAGGCGTGCAAGCTTAAATACGTAACCTATGAAGAAATGCTGGAACTCGCCAGCGTCGGCTCCAAGGTGTTGCAGACCCGCTCGGTCAGCCTCGCCATGAAGGAGGGCGTGCGGCTTCAGGTATTATCATCCTTCATCAATGACGATGCGACCCCGGCAGATGAAATCCCCGGCACGATGATCGTCAGTGATGAAGAGCTGGCCAGAATTCAACAGGAAGGACTGGAAATGGAAAGCCAGCTGATCACCGGCATCGCCGCAGACAAGAACGAAGCCAAGGTTATCCTGACCCGCGTGCCCGATCGCCCCGGCGCGGTGGCGCATATTTTCGGGCCGTTGGCGGCAGCAAACATCAACGTCGATATGATTATCCAGAACGTCGGCCGCGACAAGGGGGAGACCGACGTGACCTTCACGGTCCCCGCCGCCGATCTGCTCCGTGCGCAGACGCTGCTGGAAGCGCAGAAGAATTTGATCGGCTACAACCGGATCATCACCGACAGCAAGATCGCCAAGATCAGCGTGGTCGGCGTCGGCATGAAAAGCCACGCCGGGGTCGCCGCCACCATGT
>JAYVKX010000002.1:0-11487 GCA_043768005.1 Novosphingobium sp.
GCCGCCACCTCTCGTTCGGCTATGGCATTCATCGCTGTGTCGGCGCGCGGGTGGCCGAGTTGCAGCTGACCATTCTGCTGGAGGAGCTGGCCAAGCGGCGGCTGCGGGTGAATGTGCTGGCCGAGCCAAGCCGCGTCGCCGCCAGCTTCGTTCATGGCTATACCCATATGCAGGTCAGCCTTGCGCACTATTGAGCGCGGATCATGAAGACCAAAGCCATAAATACCAAAGACCGCATCATCGCGGCAGCGCTGCGGCTGTATAATGAGCATGGCTATGCCAATGTTCCGAGCGCGGTGCTGGCTGCAGAGCTGGGTATGGCCGAGGGCAATCTGTGGTATCATTTCAAAACCCGCCGCGCGATCCTGACCGCGATCAGTAAAAACTTCGCCCACGATATCGAACCGCGGCTGAGTTTGATTACCCAGCCGGACGGTGATGTGATCGGGGAATATGCGGTGCTGCTCCACGCGATAATCCGCGAGTTCCGCGACTATCGCTTTCTCTACCGCGATCAGGCTGATTTTGGCGAGCATGACGAAATCATCCGTACCAACGTGCGTGACTGGCACGAGCGGACCCAGCTGCAGCTGCGCCGCCATTTTGCTGCCCTGGTCTCTTGCGGGCAGCTCGATTGGCCCGAAGAACGGCTGGTTGACCTTTCGATCAATGCCGCGATCCTGCTACGCTATGGCCTTGAATACTTCCGCGAAATGGGCGAGCCGATCGAGCAGGGCGGCGGCGCGGTGCGCGGCACTTTGCTGCGACATCTGTCCTTGTTTGAACACCGCCTCCAGCCCAGCGCAGCGCTGCGCCTGCGCCGTTCGATCGACCAGATCGGGACCAGTGATGCCCGAGTGGTCCCGCAGGAAATTTTGGCACTGGCGGGCACCGCGCTGCCCCGCTAGTTAGCGCGCCAGCATGACCCGCAAGCGCGCCATACCCACGGCGGGGATCACCCTTGCCGCCATCAGCTGCATTGGCATGATTATAGCCGGTGCCAATCTATGGCTGGCGCTGGGCGTCGGATTGATCTGGCTTGGCTCGCTGTGGCTGGTTCAGCCCGAACCGGTGGTCGAAAGCCCGCGCCTCAACGCCGAACAGGCATCGCGGGATGCCATGCGCGAAACCATCGAACCACTGGGCCAACCGCTGTTGGTGCTGGACGGAACAAGGATCACGCTGGCCAATGCCGCTGCCAGAGAGGCACTGGGCGCGCATATCCTTGGCCAGGATGCCCGGATCGCGCTGCGCCATCCCGATGCGATGCGGCTGCTGGAAATGCCAGACGGGGAAAGTGTGACCATCCCCGGCTTCACCGGCGGGCGCAGCCTGTGGCAGCTCACCCGGCAGCGCATCGATGCCAACCGCTGGCTGATCGAACTGGCTGATCGGACCGCCGAATCCGACATCAGCCGCGCCCACACCGATTTTGTCGCCAATGCCAGCCACGAGTTGCGCACGCCGCTGGCGGCGATCATCGGCTATGTCGAAACGCTCACCGAAGGCGGTCCGGCGGTGGACGAAGCCGCCCAGACGCGGTTCTACGAGGTGGTCCTGCGCGAGGCGCGGCGGATGCAATCGCTGGTCGAGGATCTGATGTCGCTCAGCCATGTCGAGGCGGAAAAGCATGACCGGCCGTCCGAACCGATTGATCTGGCCAAACTGACCGCGCGGGTCGTCGGTGAAGTGGGTTCGATCCAGGGCCGTGACCGGCTGACCACGAATTTCCCCGAAGCCGAAGCGATCGTGCTGGGCGATGCCGCGCAGCTTGAACAGTTGCTCCGCAATCTGATCGACAATGCGCTGAAATATGGCGATCCGGCCGAGCCAGTGCAGATAAGCGTAACCCAGGCCTCCGATGGCGCAATCACTCTAACTGTGGCAGATCGCGGTGCCGGGATTGCACCCGAACATCTGCCCCATCTGACCCGGCGGTTCTATCGCACCGATCCCGGCCGCAGCCGCGCGGCAGGTGGCACCGGGCTTGGTCTTGCCATCGTCAAACACATCGTCGAACGCCACCGGGCGAGTCTGGATATTGCCAGTAAGCAGGGCGTGGGAACCATTTTCACGATCGGCTTTCCCGCACTGCCTGCCGCCGCCGCACCGCAACTGTCATAAAGCTGTCATGGAAGCCCGGCAGAGCCGCTTCAGATATTCCCACTGGAGATACCGGCCCATGAACAAGTCTGCTCTTTTTCTCGCCACTGCCGCCATCGCCACTCTGGCCGGATGCGGCGGCACTCAGGGCACCTCACGCGAACAGATTCGCGCGGTTGGCTCGTCCACAGTCTATCCCTTTGCCAAGGCTGTTTCGGCTCAGCTGTCCAAGACCAACGCGGCAATCAAATCGCCGATCATCGAATCAACCGGCACGGGCGCTGGCATGAAGCTGTTCTGCGCCGGGGTTGGCGTGGCTTTCCCCGATGTCGAAAACGCATCACGCCGGATCAAGAAGTCCGAATATGCGGAATGCGCCAAGAACGGAGTCGACAAGATCATTGAAATTCAGGTTGGCCTTGATGGCATCGCTTTTGCCGAAGCCAAGAGCGGCCCCGGCTTTGCTCTGACCCAGGCCGATGTTTACAAGGCGCTGGCCGCCAATCCGTTTGGCAAGCCCAACACCGCCAAAACCTGGCAGGACGTGAACCCCGCCTTCCCGGCCGAACCGATCCTGGTCTATGGCCCGCCCTCCACCTCGGGCACGCGCGATGCGCTCAAGGAACTGATCCTGATGAAGGGCTGCGATACCGACGCGCAAATGAAGGCGCTGAAGGACAGCGACAAGGAACAGCATGATACGATCTGCGGCGAAGTGCGCAGCGACGGTGCCTATGTTGATTCAGGTGAGAACGACAATCTGATCGTGCAGAAGCTGGAAGCCAATCCCAAGGCAATCGGCGTATTCGGCTTTTCCTATCTTGAGGAAAATGCTGACAAGCTGAACGGCCTGACCATGAACGGCGTTGTCCCGACCTATGCCTCGATCTCTGATTTCAGCTATCCCGGCGCGCGACCGCTTTACATCTATGTCAAGGCAGCGCACCTCGATGCGATCAAGGGCTTGAAGGAATTCGTCGCCGAATGGGCCAAGAGCTGGGGCAAGGATGGCTTGCTCGCCAAGCAGGGCATGGTCATCTCACCGGCTGACGTTCAGGCCAGCAATGCCAAGGTTGCCAGCGAATTGACGCTGCTCGATCCCGCCACGCTCAAGTAAGCAATCAAGGACCGCACGAACGATGTCACCAGCCATTCCTGTCCTGCTCGCCCTTGGGCTGGGCTTGATCGGCTGGCTGGTGGCGCGTTCGCGGGCCTGGGCGTTCCGCACAATTGCCCGGGCAAAGGGCAATGAGCTGCATTCGTTGCCCAGTTACCACGGCTGGTATGTCGCGCTGTGGGCGATCATTCCGGCGATCCTGTTTGCGCTAGCGTGGAACGCGGTCAGCCCCGGATTGGTGCTGGGCCAGGTTCTGGCTGATCCGGTCGCTGCAAAGCTCCCCGCTTTCGGCATTGGCCGCGATGCGATCCTGTCTGAAGCGCAAGCGATTGCCGCTGGCCAGCTGGCGGCAGCGTTTAATCCGCTGTCCTCCCCCTTGGTCGAACCGTTCCGCATTGCGATGCAGCACTATGGCTTGATCGGGATTATTGTGACGCTGCTGCTGGGCTTTACCGGCGGCGCTTTTGCCTTTCTGCGCTTACGCCCGGATTTCACCGCACGTACGCGGGTGGAACGTGCGGTGATGGGCGCACTGCTGCTAGCATCGCTGGTGGCGATCATCACCACATTTGGCATTCTGGCCTCGCTGGTGTTTGAAACGATCCGCTTTTTCGGCTTTGTCAGCCCGGCCGAATTCCTGTTCGGCACCCATTGGGGGCCAGATCCGATGGCCACGCCAACGCCTGACATGGGCGACCGTTATGGCGCGATCCCGCTGTTCTGGGGCACGATCTTCATCGGTGCGATCATCGCCATGCTGGTGGCCATCCCGCTGGGGTTGATGAGCGCGATCTACCTCACCCAATATGCGACGCCCACCTTGCGCAAATGGATGAAGCCGCTGCTCGAAATGCTCGCCGGGGTGCCCACCGTGGTTTATGGCTATTTCGCCGCGCTGACTGTCGCGCCGGTGATCCGTGATGGCGCGCAGGCAATCGGCATCGCCAGCGCATCCAGCGAAAGCGCGATGGCGGCAGGCTTGGTCATGGGCATCATGATTATCCCGTTCGTTTCCTCCATGGCTGACGATAGCATCGCCGCCGTACCACAAGCGATGCGCGATGGCAGTCTGGCGATGGGCGCAACGACATCGGAAACGATCCGCAGGGTGTTGATCCCCGCCGCATTGCCCGGAATTGTCGCGGGCGTAATGCTCGCCGTCAGCCGCGCGATTGGCGAGACGATGATCGTGGTGATGGCCGCTGGTGCGACCGCACGGCTCACCGCCAATCCGTTTGAAAGCATGACCACAGTGACCTTCCAGATTGTTGCCATGCTGACCGGCGAAGGCAGCTTCGATCACCCCGCCACGCTTTCGGCGTTCGCGCTGGGCTTCGTGTTGTTCCTGGTCACGCTAGCGCTGAACTTCATCGCGTTGCGCGTCGTCAAACGGTTCCGCGAAGCCTATGAGTGAAATCTCTATCACGCAGCGCAACAGCCGTATCGCCGCGCGGATCAAGCAGCGCTATGCCGCCGAACGCCGGTTTCGAGCGGTGGGATTTTGTGCCGTATTGTTCTCGGCACTGGTCCTCGCTTTTCTGCTGATTACGATGACTTCCAATGCGGTTGGCGGGTTCAAGCGTACCGAATTGCGGTTCCCGATCGATTTTTCGAGCGGCGCGTTGACGGTCGATCCCAGCCAGCTTGAAGGCCCCGGCGCGATGCAGGTGCTGGAAGGCGCAGGGCTGGCCGATGTGGTAAGCTTCGACGCTGCCAAGGATGCTGGCGACAAGGCCGCGGCGCAACTGGACGGTGATGCCTGGCGCGAAGTGGCCAAACGGCTGATTGCCGACCCGGCAAAGCTGCAGGGCAAGCTTGATGTTTCGTTGCCGGTCAGTGATGATCTGGCCTCGGCCTGGCGCGGCGAAGGCAGTGATGAGCTGAAAGATCTGGCGACCCAACTGAAGCTTCAGGGCAGACTGGTCAGCGCGCTCGACTTCGGGTTCCTGTCTCGGTCAGACGCCACCGATCCGCAGGCGGTTGGCATCTGGGGGGCGCTCAAAGGCTCGATGCTGACGATGCTGGTCACGCTGCTGCTCGCCTTCCCGGTCGGCGTATTATCAGCGGTCTATCTTGAGGAATATGCCCCTCGGAACCGTTGGACCGAGATTATCGAGGTTTCGATCAACAATCTGGCGGCGGTGCCTTCGATCATCTTTGGCCTGCTGGGACTTGCGGTGTTCCTTGGGCTGTTTCCCGGCCTCCGCTCTGCCCCGCTGATCGGTGGGATGACGCTGGCATTAATGACTATGCCGGTGATCGTCATTTCCGGGCGCAATGCGATCAAGGCCGTGCCGCCTTCAATCCGCGATGCCGCGCTGGCGATCGGCGCCAGCCGGGTGCAGACGGTGTTCCACCACGTCCTGCCCCTTGCCCTGCCCGGCATTCTCACCGGCACGATAATCGGCATGGCCCGCGCCTTGGGTGAAACCGCGCCGCTGCTGATGATCGGGATGCGCGCCTTTGTCGCCAGCCCCCCCGATGGGTTCACTTCACCCGCAACGGTCCTGCCGGTCCAGATTTTCCTGTGGTCGGACGAGATCAACCGTGGTTTCGTTGAACGCACTTCCGCCGCGATTACCGTTTTGCTGGCCTTCCTGCTGGTGATGAACGGCCTCGCCATCTATCTTCGCAACCGCTTCGAGAAACGCTGGTGACAACAACTCACGAACTTGACCCCGTCGACGCCAAGATCAGCGCGCGCGATGTTTCCGTTTTCTATGGAGACAAGTGTGCGATCGATAATGTCTCGATCGATATCGCCACCAAATATGTCACCGCCTTTATCGGCCCATCTGGCTGCGGGAAGAGCACCTTTCTCCGCTCGTTCAACCGGATGAATGATACCATCGCGGGCGCGCGGGTAGAGGGGGAGATCAAGCTGGACGGGCAGGATATCTACCGCTCGGGCATGGATGTTGTGCAGTTGCGCGCGCGGGTCGGGATGGTGTTCCAAAAACCCAATCCGTTCCCCAAAACGATCTTCGAGAATATCGCCTATGGCCCCAGGATCCACGGCATTTCGGGCAGCAAGGCCGAGCTGGACGAGATTGTCGAGCGATCGCTACGCCGCGCTGGCCTGTGGGACGAGGTCAAGGACCGCCTGTCAGACAGCGGCACCGCATTGTCCGGCGGCCAGCAGCAGCGGCTGTGCATCGCCCGCGCTATCGCGGTCGATCCCGAAGTGATCCTGATGGACGAGCCGTGCTCGGCGCTGGATCCGATCGCTACGGCGCGGATCGAGGAGCTGATCGACGAGCTCAAGGGCCGCTACGCCATCGTCATCGTCACCCATTCGATGCAGCAGGCCGCGCGTGTTTCACAGCGCACCGCTTTCTTCCATCTCGGCAAGGTGGTTGAATATGGTAAAACCTCGGACATCTTCACCAATCCGCGCGAAGTGCGCACCAAGGACTACATCACAGGGCGGTACGGCTAATGGCAGAGCATACAGTCAAGGCGTTCGACGAGGACATTACCCGCCTGCGCGGTCTGATCGCGGAGATGGGCGGTCTGGCCGAAGTATCCCTGTCCGAGGGAATGGAGGCGCTGGTCAAGGGCAATCAGGAGCTGGCCCAGGGCGTGATTGCCCGCGACAAGCGGATCGATGCGCTCGAGGCTGAGGTCGATAAGCTGGCGGTGCGGGTGATCGCCCTGCGCGCGCCGATGGCCGATGATCTGCGCGAAGTGATCGCCGCGCTGAAGATCGCCGGCGTGGTTGAACGGATCGGCGATTATGCCAAGAACATCGCCAAAGCCTCTGCCAAGATCGAGGGCCGCAAGAAGTTTGAACCGCTGACGCTGCTGCCGGCGATGGCTGAAATTGCAGGCGGCATGGTTCACGATGTGCTGACCGCCTATGCCGCGCGCGATGCCGTGCTGGCCGCAGAAATTGTCGAGCGTGATGACAAGGTCGATGCCTTTTACGACAGCATTTTCCGCAATCTGGTCAGCCATATGATGGAAAACCCCGCCTCGATCAGCAGTGCCGCGCAATTGCTGTTCGTCGCCCGCAATATCGAACGGATCGGCGATCATGCAACCAATGTCGCCGAGATGGTTTATTACGCGGCGACCGGCAATTACCTGACTGACAAGGAAGAAAAGGGCGCAGTCTGATGCCTGCCCCCCGTCTGCTGCTGGTCGAAGATGATCCGGCGCTGGCTGAACTGCTGGAATTTCGCTTCAAGGCGGAAGGCTATGCCGTATCGGTCACCGCCGATGGCGATGAGGCACTGCTGCTCGCCGCCGAAGAAACTCCGGATCTGGTCGTGCTGGACTGGATGATCGAAGGGACCAGTGGCATCGAAGTGTGCCGCCGCTTGCGCCGTGACAAGGCGACTGCGCATGTTCCCATCATCATGCTAACCGCGCGCGAGGCGGAGGATGACCGCATCCGCGGCCTTGAAACCGGCGCGGATGACTATGTCACCAAGCCGTTCTCCCCCCGTGAGCTGATTGCCCGCGTCAATGCGATTCTGCGCCGGATCCGCCCGGCGCTAGCGGGCGAAACACTGGCTGTGGGCGATCTGACGCTAGATGTCACCGCTCACCGCGCCACCCGGCGCGGTGCGGCACTCGCGCTTGGCCCGACCGAGTTCCGCCTGCTCAAATATTTCATGGAGCATCCCGGCCGCGTCTTTTCGCGCGGGCAATTGCTCGATGCTGTCTGGGGCACCGATAGCGATATCGAATTGCGCACGGTGGACGTCCATATCCGCCGTCTGCGCCAGGGGATCGCGGTGGAAGGCGGGGATGATCCGGTGCGTACCGTGCGGTCTGCTGGTTATTCGCTGGAGGGGGTTTCGCCCCTTCCCGCCATGAACTGAACCGCCACAGAAAAGGGCCGCTCCCTTGGCAGGAGCGACCCTTTTTCCGTGCTTCAATCAAATCAGATCAATCGAGTTTGATCCCGCCCGGCAGCGGCGCAACCGGCTGCGGGGGAATTCCCTCATCGCCCTCATGCACCTCAACCAGCCCGCGCCCGACATGGCTGCGGCTGCGGCTATACACGTAATAAACCACCAGCCCGACCACGGCCCAACCGGCAAACAAGGTGATCGTCACCCCGGACAGGCTGAAGAACAGATAGATACACCCGGCGATCGCCACAGGTGCGGTGAACAAAATCCCAGGAGTGCGGAAGGGGCGGTGACGACCCGCATCGGTGCGGCGCAGCACCAGAACCGCGATCGAAACCGCCGCAAAAGCAAACAGTGTGCCCGAGTTTGAAACATCCGCCAGCAGCCCAACCGGGAACAGGGCCGCAAACAGCGCCACGAACACACCCGTGATGATCGTGATGACATACGGGGTGTTGTAGCGCGGATGGATCTTGGAAAAGACTTCTGGCAGCAGACCATCGCGGCTCATCACGAAGAAGATGCGGGTCTGGCCGAACATCATCATCAGGATCACCGAAGGCAGGGCAAGGCCAGCAGCAAGGCCGATCAGATTGCCAATTTGTGGCCAGCCAATTTCACGCAGCGTCCAGGCAATCGCTTCTTTCGAACAGACCACGGCCTGCTCGTTGATAGCAGAACATTGGGCGGCCATTTCTGGGCTGCCCGGTCCGAACGCATGGCCAGCGGCATCCATCAATGGCTGCGCGCCCACCGACCCGATCACACCGGCTGCGACAAGCAGATAAAACACAGTGCAGATCGCCAGACTGCCGATCAATCCGATCGGCATGTTGCGCTGCGGATTTATGGTTTCTTCCGCCGCGGTTGAAACCGCGTCAAAGCCGACATAGGCAAAGAAGATCGAAGCCGCCGCAGCGCCAATCCCCCCGAAGCCAAGCGGTGAAAACGGCTCAAAATTCTCCATCTTGATCACCGGCACCGCCAGAATGATGAACAGGGTCAGCGCCGACACCTTGATCGCCACCAGCACAGCGTTGACGGACGCACTTTCCTTGGTGCCAATCACCAGCAGCCAGGTCACCAGCCCTGCAATCAGCATCGCCGGCAGATTGATCATCCCGCCATCGAACGGGCCGCGCACCAGCAAATCAGGGATGTTGATACTGAACGCATTTTCGATCAGCCCGACCACATAGCCAGACCAACCCACGCTGACTGCGCCTGCGGCAACCGCATATTCGAGGATCAGCGCCCAGCCGACCATCCAGGCGATGAGTTCGCCCATCACCGCATAGCTATAGGTATAGGCTGAGCCGGAAACCGGCACCATCGCTGCCATCTCGGCATAACAGAGCGCCGCCACCGCGCAGACAAAGCCAGCGATAATGAAGCTAAGCATCATGCCCGGGCCCGCTTTCTGTGCCGCCTCTGCGGTCAGCACGAAAATACCGGTGCCGATGACTGCGCCAACCCCCAGCATGGTCAACTGGAACGCACCGAGCGAGCGGTGGAGAGATTTCTTTTCTGCCGTCGCCAGAATGGCATCGAGTGATTTTACGCGACCGAACATGCGGTTCCCCTGACCTTTGCGGCCTGCAACGTAGTGCGACCGGCAATTATTTACTGCACGGGAAGCTAGCGGCGCAGCCCGGCAAGGCAAGCCTTAACTGCCTGCCCTTCCCCAGCTTTCGACTTGGCGCTACAAGTCTGCCCCATGTCCACGACCTTCCAGCTCGATACGGCAACCAGCCGCGCCAATCCCACCCCCGCGCCAATGAAGCGGCTGACCGTCCCGGCGATCCGCCAGCGCAAGCAGGACGGGGTAACTGCCGAGCCGGTAGTCATGCTCACCGCCTATACCGCAAGACAGGCGCAACTGCTTGATGCGCATTGCGATTTGCTGTTGGTGGGGGATAGTCTGGGCCAGGTGATCTATGGCCTGCCGTCCAGCGTTCCGGTAACGCTGGAAATGATGATCGCGCATGGCGCAGCGGTGGTTCGCGGCAGCTATCACGCGGTAGTGGTGGTCGATTTGCCATTTGGGACTTACGAAGCATCGCCGCAGATCGCCTTTGCCAGCGCCGCGAAAGTTCTCAAGGAAACCGGCTGCGCAGCGATCAAGCTGGAAGGCGGCGCTGCCATGGCGGAAACTGTCGCATTCCTCACTTCGCGAGGGATACCCGTGATGGGCCATATCGGGCTGACCCCGCAGGCGGTCAACGTCCTGGGCGGTTATAACGCCCGCGGGCGCAGCGAAGCAGAGGCGGTGATGATCGTAGCCGATGCAGTGGCGCTTGATCAGGCCGGGGCTTTCGCCATGGTGATCGAAGGCGTGGTTGAACCGATCGGGATCGAAGTAACCGGGACGGTGTCCTGCGTGACCATCGGCATCGGCGCTTCGGCGCGGTGCGATGGTCAGGTGCTGGTGACCGAAGATATGCTCGGTATGTTTGACCGGGTGCCGCGCTTCGTAAAACGCTATGAAGAGATCGGCGACACCATTTCAGCGGCTGCCGCGCGCTACGCCGAAGAGGTCAGGGCGCGGACTTTTCCGGGTATCGAGCATACCTATCAGCCCAAGTGAGCCATTGCGCGTGCCGTCCGGAGCGCTAAGGCCTGCCAGACCACATTTGAGGGAAAAACGTGCTGCGGTTCTATAAAGGTTCAATCCTGTTCACCATCGCCTGCCTGGCTATCGCCGCATGGTATGGCTGGATGCAAACCGGGACGATCAGCGGGACACTCTCTATGCTGTGGATAGTTTTTGTCCTGGCGATCCTCGAAATCTCGCTGTCATTCGACAATGCGGTGGTCAACGCAGCCGTGCTGGAAGACATGGACGATCTCTGGCAGCGCCGTTTCCTTACCTGGGGCATGGTGATCGCCGTATTTGGAATGCGGATAGTGTTTCCACTGGCAATCGTCGCCATTGCCGCCGGACTGGGCCCGATCGACGCGATCAACCTCTCGCTCAACGATCCAGAGCGATACGAGAGCATCGTCAGTAGCGCTCATGTCGGCATCGCCGGGTTTGGCGGGGCGTTTCTGGCGATGGTCGGCCTCAGCTTTTTCTTTGATGGAGAGAAAAACGTCCACTGGATCGGATGGATCGAAGCCAGGCTCAGCCGAGTCTCAAGCATCAAGGCTGCTGAAATAGCCGTGCTGTTGGTCGTGATCTATCTGATTTCCTTGATACTCACGCCTGCGGATGCTTTGACTTTCATGGTCTCGGGCACGCTGGGCCTCGTCACATTCATCGCAGTTGAGGCACTGGGAACTATCTTGGAAATGCGCGAAGAAGCGCTCAAAGCTCAAGGCGCGATCATACGTTCGGGCCTGGGTGGGTTCCTGTACCTTAACATCCTCGACGCCTCGTTCAGCTTTGACGGGGTGATCGGGGCC
>JAYVKX010000003.1:0-6048 GCA_043768005.1 Novosphingobium sp.
AACAGCAACATCGAGGTCTTGCGCGCCTTGTTGACCGAGCGTCCGCCAGCCAGCAAGCGCGGGAACAATCCGCCCGCAGTCAGCGCGCCGATTGCCGCCAGCGTGAACGCCAGCGCCGTCGGCCCGACCAGTTCGGACTGGCTGAGGTGGAACACCTTGTGGAACAGATCGGGCAGCCAGAAGGTGAAAAACCACCAGAACATATCGGTAATCGCCTTGGCCCCGGCAATCGCCCAGGTGAGCCGGTCGCGCAGCGCCGCACCCAACGCCGGTCGCGCCTGTTCGATCCCGGCAGCACGCCGCAGCGGCTGAAGCTTGCGGGTGCCCGCGATCCACAGCGCCAGCCAGACAAAGCCCAGCGCGCCGGTCACGATAAAGGCCGCCTGCCAGCCGAACGCGGCGGCAAATGGAATGACCATCAGCGGGGCAAGGATATTGCCGATGTTGGGCGCGGTGTTGACGATCCCCACCGCCATCGAGCGCTGACGCATCGGCAGATATTGCGCCGCCGATTTGACCGCCGCAGGGGTGTTGATCGATTCGGCAGCAACCAGTGTCACCCGCGCGGCCACGAATTGCGTAACCGTGGCGGCAAAGGCATGGGCGATCCCGGCCAAGCTCCAGATCACCACCGCTGCGCCATAGGCGACCCGCACCCCGAACCGATCGATCAACCAGCCGACAAACAGCAGCGCGAAAGCCGCGGCGAGCTGCGACATCGAGGCGAAATGCGCAAATTCCGCATCCCCCCAGCCATAGGCCGCCTCGATACTCGGCTTGAGCAGCGACAGCACCTGCCGATCGATATAATTGATGATCGTCCCCAGAAAGAGCAGCGCGATCAGGAAATTGCGTGAACGCCGCAGCGCCGCCTCACCTGCCGTCCCGGTTCCCTCAGTCATCACTTGCTCTCCTGCCTTTGTCTTTTCCCTGCTTGCAACCTAACGTGTGCAAGCGATAAGAAAAGCAGGATATGACACCGCAGGACACAACCCCTCCGCCCACTCCCCCCCACAGCCGCTCGATCCAGGCGATCGATTGGGATAGCCTGCCGTATGGCGGCGATCTGTTTGGCGAGATTCATCTTGCCGAAACCGCGCCGCGCCATGCCGATCCAGGCCAGCGCGAGACGCTGTTTCCCGGCCTTGCGGTATGCGGCGTGGCGGCGGCGGCGGCGGCGTGGCTTTCAGAGCATTATGGTTTTCCGATCATCCTGCTGGGCTTGCTGGTGGGCCTTTCGCTCAATTTCATCGCGCGCGATCCGCGCACCCATGCGGGGCTCGATTTCGCCTCGCGCAGCTGCCTGCGGTTCGGCATCGTGGTGCTGGGCTTGCAGGTGACTTTCGCGCAGATCGGCGCGCTTGGCCCGGCCCCGTTCGGGGCGCTGCTGGTAGTGATGGTGGCGGCGTTTGGCGCGGCGGTACTGGGGGCAAGGGCCGCCGGACAATCGAACTTTGCCGGAATTCTGGCGGGCGGCGCGACCGCGATTTGCGGGGCGAGCGCTGCGCTGGCGCTCTACGGGGTGATCGGCAAGGACCGGCTGAGCCAGGCCCAGTTCGCGCTGACGCTGGTCGGCATTTCGCTCGCCAGCGCCTTTGCCATGTCGGTGTATCCGGTGCTCGCCAGCGAGTTCAATTTGTCAGACCGCGAGGCCGGGTTCCTGATCGGGGCTTCGATCCATGATGTCGCGCAGGCGATTGGCGGCGGCTATGCTTTTTCGGACGCGGCGGGCGGCTATGCCACGATCGTCAAACTGGCGCGGGTGGCGCTGCTTGCCCCGGTGGTGGCACTCGTTTCGCTGGCGATCGGCCCGGCGGGTGAGGTTGCGGGCCAGCCGATCTGGCGGCGGCTTGCCCTGCCCTGGTTCATCACTGCATTCCTCGTCACCGTCACCATCAACAGCATGGTCGCCATGCCGCAGCAGGTCAGCCATATCGCGCTGGTCAGCTCAAAAGCGCTGCTGCTACTGGCGGTAACGGCGACTGCGATGCGATCACGGATGGATCTGCTGATGGAAATGGGCTGGCGCGCGGCGGTGCCGGTGGTGGCCGCCACATTGGCCAGTTTTGGCGCGGCGCTGGGCTTTGCGGTGTTGCTGCTCTAGGATCAGGTGTTGCCCAGCTGCGGAACCTCACCCACTTCCCAGGCCGGTTCGCCTGCAAAGCGGATCGCGGGCGCGATGTGGTGCGCGCCGCCTGCCTCTACCAGCAAGCCCCGCGCGGCAATATGCGGTGCATCGAAGGCTTCGCGAAAATCAAGGACCGGCGCGAAGGCCACGTCGCGGCGGGCAAACCAGTCCACCCATTCATCGCGGCTGCGGGCGGCGAAAATTTCGCGCAGGAAGGCGATCAGCGGAGCCTGCGCCGGCCCGGCCTCAGCCCCGGCCAGCGGGATCAGATCTTCGCGGCCAAGCGCGGTCAGCAGCGTCCGCGCGAATTTGATCTCGCGCCCGCCCAGCACCACGTGGCGGCCATCCTTGCAGGCATAGACCTGATAGAACCCCGCCCCGCCAAGGGAGCGCTGATCGGCGGAGCGCGGCGGCGCCCCGCCCGCAATCGCGCCGCTGGCGGTATGGGCGCTCCACGGCAGCAGGCTGTCGAACATGGCGATGTCGATATAATCACCCGCGCCGGTCCGCGCGCGGCCGACCAGCGCCATCAGCACGGCCGATAGCGCGGTAAGCCCTGCTGCGATATCCGAAGCCGCCGTGCCGGGGACAACCGGAGCTCCATCCGCCCCATCATTGACCGAGAGGAACCCGGCCAGCGCCTGCACCGCCAGATCATGCGCGGGATGATCGGCCAGCTCACCCGATTGGCCAAAGGCGGTGATCGAACAATAGATGATCCGCGGGTTGATCGCGCGCGCGCTGGCATAATCAAACCCCAGCCGCGCCATCACCCCGGGGCGAAACCCTTCGACAAACACATCCGCCGTCTTGATCAATTCGCGCAGCGCGGCCTTCCCGCCCGCGGCCTTGAGGTCGAGCGTCAGGCTTTCCTTGCCGCGATTGAGATTGGCGAACCACACCGAATGGCCCGCCTGAAACGGGGCCTGATCGCGCACCGGATCGCCCGTCGGCGGCTCGATCTTGATCACCCGCGCGCCCTGATCGGCCATCATCACGGTCATCATCGGGCCGGGGAGATATTGGGTCAGGTCGAGAACATTTATGCCGGAGAGCTTTGCCATAGCCTGCGTGATTGCGGTGAGATGGCCGGGTTTCGCAAGCAATTTCGAAGGTGGTACACCCTAGATCACGAAATCGAGGATTGCGGGCAATTGACCCTTGGCGCGGCTCACCACCATCCGGTCATGCAAGGTGGAGATCTGCTTGCTGCCGGTTTTAACAAAGAGGAACGGCAGAAAACCGTGGATCATGCAGGCCATCCCGCCCAGCACCATCCTGACGCCAAAGCCGGTCGCATGGCTGAAATGCTGGCGATAGGTCTCGCCAACGCTAGCGGGGTGTTCGCGAAATGATTTTAGCGGATCCATGATGCTGTTCTCCCTGCTGCCGCAATCATACTGCAGTTACCCAGCAATTTCTTTACCGATTTTATGGTAATCTTGCAGGATTAACGCTAATTCATCCCAATGAATGATCTTTCAGCGCAATTGGATTCGATCGACTGGGCAATCCTGCGCATCCTTCAGCAGGATGCCTCACTTGCGGTGCATGAGGTGGGAGAGCGGGTGGGTCTGTCCAGCAATGCCTGCTGGAGGCGGATCAAGCGGCTGGAAGAACAGGGCATCATCGCCCGCCGGGTGGCGCTGCTCGATCCCGAACGGCTGGGACTTAACACCACCGTCTTCGTCGCGATCCGGACCAATCGCCATGATCCAGCCTGGCTGGAGGCCTTTTCGCGCGGGGTTGCCGCGATCGAGGAGATCAGCGAATGCCACCGCATGGCCGGCGATGTTGATTATCTGCTCAAGCTGACGGTCTGCGACATCGCCCATTATGACCGGATCTACCGCAAGCTGATCGCGACGGTTCCCGATCTTAGCGATGTCTCCTCAAGCTTTTCGATGGAAAAGCTCAAGTCGAGTACGGCTTTGCCCAAGCCGGGTTGATTCCATCGGGAGCGATGTTCCGCGCGGTGATGATGCCTAAAGCGCGACGACCAGCGCCAGCACTTGCGCTGCAAGTTCCGGGCGGCAGATCAGCAGGTCAGGCAGATAGGGATCGGCCTGATTATAGACCAGCGGACTGCCATCGATCCGTGAGCAATGCAGCCCATGCGCCTGCGCCACGGCGACCGGCGCGCAGCTATCCCATTCATACTGCCCGCCGGAATGAAGGTAGATATCCGCCTCGCCCCGGACCACGGCCATGGCCTTGGCCCCGGCAGAGCCCATCGGGATCAGATCACCTTGCAGCATCACCGCCACATGCACGGCTTCCTGCGCTGGCCGGGTGCGGCTGACCACCATCCGCAGCGGCCGATTGGCGGGCACGGGGGCAAGCGGCTGATCCGAACGCAACACCAGATTCGTCCCGGGCAAGGCCACGGCCCCCAGCGTAGCGACACCATCCACGACCAGCGCCACATGAACCGCCCAGTCGCTGCGACCCTCGCTATATTCGCGCGTTCCATCCAGCGGGTCGATTATCCAGCAGCGCGACGCCCCCAGTCGCGAGGGCGAATCCCGCTCTTCCTCGCTCAGCAAGGCATCCTGCGGCCGCGCTGTTTGCAGCGCATCGATCAGATAACGATTGGCGATGGCATCACCTTGATCACCCAGCGCCCGGCCTTCATGTGTTCCGGCGTCTTGCAGTGCCATCAGCAACCGGCCCGCAGTTGCGGCAAGCTCCGCAGCT
Organism: Novosphingobium sp.; assembly: GCA_043768005.1. GTDB lineage: Bacteria > Pseudomonadota > Alphaproteobacteria > Sphingomonadales > Sphingomonadaceae > Novosphingobium. Next base: position 4,826 of record JAYVKX010000003.1, read on the forward strand.
AGTTCGGCATCGGTCATCAGCTGCCCTCCAGCAGCCGCTCAACGATCAGATCGGCGGCCTGCGCGGGCGTCATGCCGGTGGTGTCGATGCGGACCTCGGGCGCGGTCGGTGCTTCATACGGACTGTCGATCCCGGTGAAGTTTTTAAGCTGGCCGCTCCGGGCCTTTTTATACAGACCCTTCACATCGCGCTTTTCAGCCTCGGCCAGCGGCGTGTCGATGAATACTTCGATGAACTCACCCTCGGGCAGCATCGCGCGGACCATCTCGCGCTCGGCGCGGAACGGCGAAATGAACGCGGCGATGACGACCAGTCCGGCATCGGCCATCAGCTTGGCCACCTCGCCGACCCGGCGGATATTCTCGATCCGGTCCGTCTCGGTAAAGCCCAGATCCTTGTTGAGGCCGTGGCGGACGTTATCCCCATCGAGCAGGAAGGTGTGCCGGTTCATCCGGTGGAGCTTTTTCTCGACCAGATTGGCGATGGTCGATTTGCCCGAACCGGACAGCCCGGTGAACCACAGCACCGCAGGCTTCTGGTTCTTGAGCCCGGCATGCGCCTCGCGGCTGATGTCGAGCGCCTGCCAATGGACGTTCTGCGCGCGGCGGAGGCTGAAATGCAGCATCCCGGCGGCAACAGTGGCGTTGGTCAGCTTGTCGATCAGGATGAAGCCGCCCAGCGTCCGGCTATCTGCATAGGCCTCAAAAATGATCGGCTTGTCGGTGGCCAGTTCCGCCACGCCGATCGCGTTCAGTTCCAGCGTCTTGGCGGCGGTATGCTCCATCGTGTTGACGTTGATGGTGTATTTGGGCGCATGAACCGTGGCCGAAACGGTCTGTGTACCAAGCTTCAGCCAATAGCCGCGCCCGGCAAGCATGGCCTCGTCCGCCATCCACACCAGCGTCGCCTCAAACTGATCAGCCACCTGTGGCGGCGCATCGGCAGCGGCGATCACATCCCCGCGTGAACAATCAATCTCGTCCGCCAGCGTCAAGGTGATGGATTGGCCAGCGACAGCCTGGACCAGATCGCCGCCCTGGGTGACGATCCGCGCGATCGTGCTGGTCTTGCCCGAAGGCAGCACCCGCACCGCATCCCCCGGCTTTACCGTGCCGCTGGCGATCAGGCCGGCAAAGCCCCGGAAATCAAGATTGGGCCGGTTGACCCACTGCACCGGCATCCGCAGCGGGCGCGCCTGATCAGCCATGGCATCCACTTCCACA
>JAYVKX010000004.1:0-3325 GCA_043768005.1 Novosphingobium sp.
CAAGCTGCTGTCCTATCTGCTCCACCACAAGGGCAAGGTGGTCAGCCGCACCGAACTGATCGAACATATCTACGATCAGGATTTTGACCGCGATTCAAATACGATCGAGGTTTTTGTCACCCGCATCCGCAAAAAGCTGGGCGCGGACGTAATCACCACCATCCGTGGCCTTGGCTACAGCCTCGACGATCCGGCCGGACCTGGCCGGGGCTGATCGCCCGCCGCAGGCCGGGCACAGCGCGGACCTTGCGGGCGCGCAATCGGAAAACCGTGCGCCGGATGCGCGCAGCGTAAGGCCCCACACCGGCTCGCTCTCGCGCCGGATGATGGTTATTGCAGCTGGCTGGATCAGCGTGCTGCTGCTGGTCGGCGGGCTGGGGCTGGATCGGACGCTGACCGGGCTGGTCACCCGCAATTTCGATGATCAGCTGGGCTATATGCTCACCGCGATGGTCGGGTCGGCCGAAATTGGCCCGGACGGCGAAGTATTTTTTAACCGTCCGCTAGGCGATCAGCGCTTTCTGGAGCCCAATAGCGGGCTTTATTGGCAAGTTGGCGGATTGGACCATGACGAGTTTCTCTCCCGCTCGTTGTGGGACCGGACGCTGGCCGTCCAGACGAACCATTTTGACAAATTGCCCCACGTTTATGACAGTGCGGAATTCGCCAATGAGCCGCTGCGGGTGATGGAACGTTCAATCATTCTGCCCGGCAGCGACACCAAGTGGTGGTTTACCGTTGCCGCCAGCCGGGGCGAGCTGGACGATCAGATCACCCGGATCCGCACGATTTTGTTGCGGAGTTTCGTGGTTCTGGGCCTTGGCCTGTTCCTGATGGCGGTGCTGCAAACCTGGTACGGGCTGGGCCCGCTGCGCCGGGTCCGCTCTGCGATCCAGCGGATGCGGACAACAGGCGCTGGCCGGGTGACCGAACCGCTGCCGCTGGAAGTGCAGCCACTGGTCGAGGAATTGAACGGCTTGCTGGCCCATTCGGAACGGCAGGCAGAAGAAGCCCGCACCCACGCTGGCAACCTTGCCCATGCGCTGAAAACCCCGCTGACGGTGGTGATGAACGCGGCCACTGCCAAGGCGCCGGATCTGGCCGATACCGTGATCCGCGAGGCCGCAGTGATGCGCCGTCAGGTAGATCACCACCTGGCGCGTGCCCGCGCAGTTGGCCGCCGCGCAATCGGGCTTTCGCGGGCCAGCATCGGTGAAAGCGTGGAGGCGGTGCTGCGCGCGGTGACCCGGCTTTACGATGGCACCCGGTTCGATCTGGACGGGAACCGCGATGCAGTGGTGGCAATTGAGCGGCAGGATCTGGATGAAATTCTGGGAAATCTGATCGAAAACGCCGCCAAATACGGCGGCGGCAGCGTGTTTGTGACGATTGATGTGACCGACGAGCCTGGCTGGTGCGAAATCTGGGTGGAAGATGACGGCATGGGCATCCCCGAGGAGGAGCGCACCCGCATTTTCGATCGCGGCGCACGGCTGGATACCGGCAAGCCCGGCACCGGGCTGGGCCTTGCGATCGTGCGCGATGTGGCGGAAATCTATGGCGGCTCGGTTGACCTGGCCGAAAGCGAGGATCTGGGCGGGCTGCTGGTGAGGCTCAGGTTGCCGCGGGTTGGCAGGTAATTAGCCTATTTCCCCTGCGCCTGTTCATGGTGATGGATCACCTCATCGATGATGAACCGCAGGAATTTCTCCGAGAATTCAGGATCGAGCTGGGCTTCCACCGCCAGTTTGCGCAGCCGGGCGACCTGGGCCTCTTCGCGGGCCGGATCGGACGCGGGCAGGGTGTTGGCGGCCTTGTAGGCACCCACCGCCTTGGTAATGCGAAAGCGTTCGGCCAGGATGTGGATCAGCGCGGCATCGATGTTGTCGATGCTCGAGCGGAAGCCGGCCAGTATCGGATCGGGAGTATCATTAGCCATCACTGCTTCGCTAGCATGGCATTTTGCGTATGGCCATTGCCTGCTTTGCACTTGCCTTCGCTGCCCAGCCGTCGCAAGGGCGCGGCAGATGAGCGCTGATATCATTCCCCTTCGCCCGCGTGCGAGCCAGCCTTCGCTGACCCCGATGATGGCCCTGACCGCCGCGGGGATGAACAGCGTCAATTCGGTGATCCTTGCGCGGATGCAAAGCCAGATCCCGCTGATCCCGGCGCTAGCCGGACATCTGATCGCGGGCGGGGGCAAACGGATGCGCCCGATGCTAACCTTGGCGAGCGCGGCGCTGTGCGATTATCAGGGCACCCGCCACCATAAACTCGCCGCATCAGTAGAGTTCATTCACACCGCTACGCTGCTGCACGATGATGTAGTCGATGGATCGGACCTGCGCCGCGGCAAGGCAACCGCCAATATCGTGTTCGGCAATCCGGCGACAGTGCTGGTCGGCGATTTTCTGTTCACCCGCGCGTTTGAACTGATGGTTGAGGATGGCAGCCTGAAGGTGCTGAAAATCCTGTCGGGCGCATCCTCGGTAATATCCGAGGGCGAGGTTGACCAGCTTACCGCCCAGCGCCAGATCGAAACCAGCGAAGATCGCTATCTTTCGATCATTGCCGCCAAAACTGCCGCCTTGTTTGCCGCTGCCTGCCGGATATCCGCAGTAGTGGCTGAACGGAGCGAAGCCGATGAGCGGGCGCTGGATGATTATGGCCGCAACCTAGGCATCGCCTTCCAGCTGGTGGACGATGCGATCGATTATGATTCCTCCAGCGCCGAAATGGGCAAGGGCAAGGGCGATGATTTCCGCGAGGGCAAGATGACCCTGCCTGTGATTCTGGCCTATGCGCGCGGCTCTGACGAAGAACGCCGGTTCTGGCGCGAGGCGATTTCGGGCCACCGGATTGCCGATGCAGACCTAGCCCATGCGGTGACGCTGATCGAGCAGCATGACTGCGTGGCTGCGACGCGTGACAGGGCGAGCCATTTTGCCCAGCGCGCGATAGACGCAATTGCCTGCTTCCCCTCTGGAGAGGCCCGCGCGGCAATGGCCGAGGCAGCAGAGTTCGCCGTTGCGCGGCGCTATTAAGGCTTCAAGACACCGGCAGCATCAAGTGAGCATAGGGCGTTCCAGCCCACATCACATAGGGCTGTGCTGTATTGGGATTGGTGCCTGAGGGGTATCCGGCCAGCGCCTTGGCCGATCCAACCAGCATCATATGCGGCCCGGTCGTCACCCAATCGCCTGCCCCGCTCGGCTTTTCCGCATAGGGATCGGTATTGCTGGCATCGGTTCCCCCCGCCAGCATGTAGATGACCCCCGGTGTTTCGGCTGGCGGCGGCTTATGCGCCATCCAGGCTGTCGCCCAG
>JAYVKX010000005.1:0-9149 GCA_043768005.1 Novosphingobium sp.
AGGATCGAGAGCTGGGTCTCGGCGGGCATCGCCACCAGCCAGGGCAGCATGTATTTGGGCATCCGTTCATGCGCCATCATGTCCCACGGATGGACCAGCACCGCCGCGCCGACATCGGCGCAATGGCTCAGGAATGTCAGGATGCCGGGATCATCCAGATTGCGCAGCCCCATGTGGTTGCCGATCTGGACTCCCAAATGCCCGGCCGCCATTGACCGGCTCACTTCACCGCAGGCCATCTCGATATCCTGAAGCGGCACCTGTGCCAGCGGCTTCAGCCGGGCGGGGTTATGGGCACAGAAGGCCAGCGCTTCATCGTTGAAGCGCTGTGCATTATCGAGCGCCACCTCAGCAGGCAGGGAATAGCCGAACATGATCGGCGTGGCGCAAATGACCTGCAGGTCGATGCCCTGCATGTCCAGCGCCTCGACCCGCCGCGCGGGATCCCACAGTACCTCGCGAACCGGACGGAACTGATTGGCGCCCTGCATGATGAAGCCATTGCCGCCGCCGGTCTGCTTGATCCAGGGCAAGTCTTCGGCTTCTGCGCGAGCACGCCAGGCGGGGCTCATGGCGGGAAAGAAATGGCTATGCATGTCGATGACAGTCGCATCACCCGAAGTCCGCTTGCTCATGACTGTCATTTCACCCTTGCCGTCTTGCCCGTCCCGTCATCCGGGAAGTCGGGTCGCTACTCGCAGCCGGGTGTAACGCGGGCTTGCTATCAACAATAATCGAGAGATTAGGCCACGCTATTGCCAAAAAACTATAGCATGTGCAAAGCCGCTGACTGAGGATATGCCATGCCCAAATTCCACGAGAATTTCCTGCTCGGCCGCTTGAAACTCCGCCAGCTGCGATTGCTCACTGCGGTCGCGGATGAAGGCACGGTGCTCAAGGGCTCGCAGGTGCTCAACATAGCCCAGCCGGCCGCCACCAAGAGCATCAAGGAACTGGAAGACGCGCTGGGCGTCCAGCTGTTCGAGCGGTCCTCGCGCGGGGTAACCCCAACCGATTTCGGCCATGTCATGATCAAGCATGCCAAGCTGATCCTGACCCAGCTACGCCATGCCAGCGAGGAGATGCAGTCGCTCGAGGAGGGATTGTCAGGCCGGGTCTATGTCGGGACTTTGCTGGCTGCATCGCCATCGCTGCTGCCGCGTGCGCTAGCCGTGTTGCGGGCCCGCCGCCCCGGCATTGCGGTCACCGTCACCGAAGGCACAATCGACCGGCTGACGCCGTCGCTGCGAACCGGCGACATCGATGTCGTCCTGGGTCGACTCTCGGAATACCGCCAGCGCGAAGGGCTCCAGCAGGAACTGCTCTATCTCGATTCCATCTCGATCGTCGTGCGTTCCGGTCATCCGCTAACCAAGCGCCCCGACCTCCAGCTGGACGATCTTGTCGAGCAGGCCTGGATCATGCCGCCGCCGCAAACCTCGCTGCGCCGCCAGCTCGATTTCGCGTTCCGGCGCGAGGGGCTCGAGCCGCCGGTCGTTGTGATTGAATCGGTCTCGATCCTGACCAATCATGCGCTGCTTGCCGAGACCGACATGATCGCCGCCATGCCGCATCAGGTGGCCTGTGTTCAGGCGGGGCTTGCCATCCTGCCGGTCGCCATCGACGCGGCCAGCTCGCGCATTGGTGCCACGACCCGCGACAATGTTGCCCTCTCGGCGGCTGCCGAGTATTTCATGAGCATTGTACGCGAGGTCGCGGCCGAAATTCGGGAAGAGCTGGGTTCAGCCTGACGCTGGCGCTCGTGCACGGACCCGCTTCCAGACGGCATAGGCGATCGCAACGATCACCAGCCACGGCACCCCGGCGATCACTGCGATGTTCCAGAATTCGGTGTCAAGCGCCATGGTGATGGTTATCGCAGCCAGCAGGCCAAGCCCCAAAATCTGCGCATAGGGGAAAAACGGCATACGCACGGGTAACTCTTCCGTGCGGTGGCGGCGCCGGAACACGATGTGGCTGGTAAGGATGCTGCCCCACACCAGCAGCCCGCCGAACAGGGTAATCCCGAACAGGTAGTTGTAGGCCAGCGGGGTGAGCTTCGACAGCGAGGCGGCGAGCAGCGCCAGCACGCCGGTCAGCAAGGTCGCCTTCATCGGCACACCCTGATGGTTCAGCGCGCCGAACAGCTTCGGCGCGTAGCTGCCGCGCGACAGCGAAAACAGCATGCGCGAGGACAGATAGAGGCTGGTGTTCATCGCCGATAGCGCCGCAGTTGCCACCACGAAGTTCATGATGTCCCCGGCAAACGGGATGCCAGCGCTGGCGAACATCCCCACGAACGGGCTTTCGGTCACCACCCTGGCCCCTGACTGGGTCCACGGCACGAAAGCGACGATGATGAACAGCGCCAGGATGTAAAACAGGAACAACCGCAGCGCCATTGTCCGCAAGGCGGCCGGGATCGCTTCCCTCGGATTTTGCGCTTCGCTGGCGGTGCCGACCACGAACTCCAGCCCCATGAAGGAGAACAGCGCCATCAGCACCGCCATCCACACCCCGCCGAAGCCGTTGGGCATGAAGCCGCCCGCAAGGCCGGTCACATTGTTTAGGCCGATCGGATCGCCCACCGCGCCGAAAACGCGGCTGAGCCCGACCATGATGAACGCTACGATCGCCGAGACCTTGATCACCGTCAGCCAGTACTCGACCGTTCCGAAATTGTGCACCGCGCGCGTGTTGACCCAGACCACCGCCGCTGCGCTGCCCACCGCCCAGACCCACACCGGGACGCCAGGATACCAGAACTGCATATAGACGCCGATCGCGACCGCCTCGCTGCCGATCAGCAGGATTTGCTGGATCCAATAGGTATAGCGCACGATGAAACCCATCATCGGACCAAGGTAGATTTCCGCATAGGTCCCGAACGAGCCCGCGGTGGGATGGACGACCGCCATTTCGGACAGGCTGAACACCATGATGACCGCGATCAGCGCAGCAATGAGATAGCTGACCAAGACGGCCGGGCCGGCATAGCCGATCGCGATGCCCGATCCCATGAACAGCCCGGTGCCGATCGCTCCGCCCAGGCCGATCATGGTGATCTGCGCCTTGTTCAACCCGCGTTTGAGCCCCGCCTCGCGGTCAAGGTAATCGTGCTCTTCCATTCTCGTCCCTCTCCGCAGCGCGGGTTATGTCACGGCTTCGCGTTCGTGGAATTCGGGCCGTTGCCAAACTTGGTCCACCATGATCGTCCGCAACCGTTCGACCGCGTCCCAGACATCAGCAAAGCGGATATAGAGCGGCGCGAAGCCGAAGCGCACGGTATCGGGCGCGCGGAAATCACCGATCACTCCGGCCGCGATCAGCGCGCGCATGATCGGATAGCCTTGCGGATGCGCAAAGGCGACCTGGCTGCCGCGCTCGGCAGCGAGACGCGGTGAATCGAGCCGGAACCCCTGCCCGGCACAGCGCCCCTCGATCAGGCGGACGAACAGATCGGTCAGCGCCATCGACTTGGCGCGGATCGCTTCCATGTCCGTGGCGCGATGGATTTCTAGCCCGGTCTCGACCAGAGACATCGAGACGATCGGCTGGGTGCCAATCAGGAACTGCCGGATATCGGACTGGGGTGCATAGTCGCGCGCGAAGGCAAAGGGCGCGGCATGGCCCCACCAGCCGGTCACCGGCTGCTGCGCCTGACCTTGGTGGCGTTTCGCGGCGAACAAGAACGCGGGCGAACCCGGCCCGCCGTTCAGATATTTGTAGGTACAGCCCACCGCGAAGTCGACGTTGCAGCCGTTGAGATCGACCGGCATCGCGCCCGCGCTGTGGCACAGATCCCAGATGGCGAGTGCGCCCGCTTGCTGTGCGCGCGCGGTGATCGCCGCCATGTCGTGAATGTGGCCGGTCTTGAAATGGACCTGCGTGATCGCAACCGCGATCGTCGCTTCGTCGATCGCGCCAAGGATTTCATCCTTCTCGCAGAACCGGACCCGCACTCGCCCCCCGGTTGCCGCGGCAACGCCCTGCGCGATGTAATTGTTGGTCGGGAAATTGCTGCCTTCAAGGATCAAGACCGAGCGGTCGGGACGCATCGCCACCGCGGCCGACAGCACCTTGAACAGGTTCTGGCTGGTCGAATCGCAGACCACGACCTCGCCTGCCACCGCGCCGATGAGCGGTGCCAGCATGTCGCCCAGACGCATCGGCAATTCGAACCAGCCAGCGCTGTTCCAGCTCTTGATCAGGTCCACGCCCCATTCGCGCTCGACTACGTTGGCGGCGCGGCCCGGCGCGGCCTTTGGCATGGCGCCCAGCGAGTTGCCGTCGAGGTAGATCACGCCCTCGGGCAGTGTGAAACGATCCCGGAACCCAGCGAGCGGATCGGCCTGGTCCATCGCTTCGCACCAGCCGCGATCGGGCATGGCAGGCACTTCGATTGTCCTGTCCTCAGGCCTCATTGAAGCATACCACTTTCGTCTGCGACATCTCGCGCGCCGCAAAGCGCACGCCTTCGCGCCCCATATTGCCACGACCAGCCCCGCCAAACGGCATGGCATCAAGCCGGTAGTCGGTCGAATCATTGATCATCACCCCTGCGGCCCTAAGCCGCCGTGCCGCATGATGCGCAGTGCGCAGCGATTCGGTGAAGATCGCGGCATGGATCGCGAATTCGGCGGAATTGGCCGCGTCGATTGCCGCGTCAAGATCGGAAAAGTGAAACAAGCTGGCGACGGGGCCGAAGGCCTCTTCGCTGGCGAGACGCGCATCATCGGGCACGTCCTCAAGCAGCGTGGGCGCAAACACCGCATCGTTGCGGGTGCCGCCGGTGAGGACGCTGGCACCCATGTCCCGGGCTTCGACTGTCCATTGGACCAGGCGTTCGGCCTGCGCCTCGTCGATCATCGGCCCGACATCGGTTGCGCGATTCATCGGATCGCCGCAGCGCAGCTTTCCAATCGCGGCGATCATGCGTTCACGGAAGGCCACATAGACCGGCTCGGCCACGAAGATGCGCTGCACCCCGATGCAGTTCTGCCCGCTCGCGCCAAACGCACCAGCAACGCAGGCCGCCGCCGCCTTGTCGAGATCGGCATCAGCCATCACGATGACCGGGCCGTTGGCGCCCAGCTCCATGCCGAGCCGCTTGATCCCGGCCGAACGGCAGATCGCCTCGCCCACCCCCGCGCCGCCGGTGAAGCTGATCATGGCGACGTCGCCATGCGCAGCCAACACATCGCCAAAGTCGCGGCCATATCCGGTCAGCAGGTTCAAAGCCTTGCGCGGAAGTCCGGCGGCGAGAAACTGCTTGGCGAGCATGATCGCCACCAGCGGAGCCTGTTCCGCGGGCTTGAGCACCACCGTGTTCCCGGCGGCAAACGCCGGGCCGAGCTTGTGGCAAATGAGGTTGAGCGGATCGTTGAACGGGGTAATCGCGACGATCACACCAACGGGTTCATAGCGGTAATAGCCCGAGCGCATTTCACCGCCGGGAAAGCTGTCGAACGCAATGGTCTCGCCCGTCAGCCGCGTTGCTTCCTCGGCCGATAGCCGAAGCGTGTTGACCGCGCGCGCCACTTCGCGCGCGGCGCCGCGGATCGGCTTGCCGGTTTCCCGGACAATTGCCGCCGCATAGGCCTCGGCCTCGGCCTCAACTGCGCTCGCGGTGGCGGACAAAATGCGCGCGCGCTCCCCTGTGGAGAGAGAGCGCATTTCCCCAAGGCCTTCGACCGCCCCTGCTACCGCCGCGCACGCGTGTTCCGGGGTTGCGCAAGCCACCCGCCAGAGCAGTTCGCCCGACCAGGGATTGATCACCGCCATCGAACTTGCGGCGCCGTGCCATTCGCCGCCAATCAGCAGCGAAGCCTTCGCCTCGAGGGCGACATGCATCATGGCTTGTCCTTGCGCAGCACCAGATCGTCATATTCGCGGCTGTCGAGCAATGCCTCGACAATCACCGGGCCATCGCTGGCAAAGCCCGCCGCCAAAGCGGCGCGGAATTCGTCGGGATTGCGAGCGACTGTCACGGGCACGCCGAACAAGCACGGGCCACCAATCGTGCCTTCCGCGCGCACCGGGGTGCCGTAGATCGGGTTGGACTTCTTTTCCTGCTTGATGCGGATCAGCGCGAGATCGTTATCGGTGAACACCACGATCACGATTGGAAGTTGCTCGCGCACCGCAGTCGCCAGCTCGCCGACCGTCATCAGGAAGCCGCCGTCGCCGACCACGCAGCAGACCGGCACTTCCGGTCGGCACAGCTTGGCGGCAATCGCGGCGGGCAGGCCGAAACCCATCGACGACCAGCCATTGCTCATGATCTGCGTGCCCGGCCGGGGAGTGCGCCAGTGCTGGCCGATCAGATGAGTATGCGCTCCCACATCGCAGGTCATGATGCCCTCGTCCGGCAGCACATCGCGCAGCACATCGAGCGCGGCACAAGGGCCGAAACGGTTTGATTCGGGCGAAAGCCGCGCGAACATTTCGGCCTTGCGCGCGGCAACTTCGTCCAGATCCCAGCCCTTTTTGCAAGCCGGAAGCGCAAGCAGCGCATCGAGGCTGGGTGCCATATCACCGACCACGTCGGCGGCGACCGGATGCACAGCGCGGTCGATATCGACAGGAGCGATGTCGATGCTGGCAATCGCCAGCCCATCGCGCATCCAGCCCTCATAGTTGAACTCGACCGGATCGTAGCCGATGCCCACCACCAGATCGGCTTCGACGTGGGTCAGCCCGACCACATCGGACAGCGCGTGGAACAGGACGCCCGCGTAGCTGGAATGCGATTCCGCAAGCATGCCCTTGGCCATTGGGGTCAGCACCACCGGCAGGGCGAAACGCTCGGCCAGCGCGACCACCCGGTTCTGCACCCCGGCGTGGACCGCGCCGAGGCCGACCGCGAGGATGGGCCGCTCGGCCTGCTCGAAGGCGGCGACCAGTCGGGCGATATCGTCAGGGTTCGCAGCCGGGATAGCGTCGGAAATTATCGGCCCGACCTTCGCGGGCGGGACAGTCTGCCCGCTCATACCCTGCGGCAGCCCGACATGCACAGCTCCGGGACGCCCCGACAGCGCAATGCGCGCGGCTTCACCCAAGGTCGCAACCGCACCGTCTGGATCGATCCGCATCGTTGCCTTGGTCAACGGGGCGAACAGCGCCTGGTGGTCGATCGCCATCTGCACCGTGCGGCCGCGCAAACGCGCGGGCATTTCATCGGTGAGCGCGATCATCGGTGAGCGATCGAGCGTCGCTCCGCCGACCCCGGTGGCAAGGTTGGTCGCGCCGGGACCAAAAGTGCCGAAGCAGACTCCGGGCACCCCGGTCAGCCGCCCGCAGATGTCGGCCATGAAACTGGCGCCGCCTTCGTGGCTGGTGAGCACGAAGTCGATCCCGTCGGTGGTGCGCATCGCCTCCATATAGTCGACCCAGCCGCCGCTCGGCACGCCGAACACGTGCCGCACACCCATGTCGCGCAATGCTTCGATGACGTTACGGGCAACACTCGTTTCGGTCATGCAGCATCCTTCGCATCGCAGCCTTGCAGAAGCCGCGCGATAGCCGCGCCAGCCATGCATAAAAAATACCGATTGGCGGGATCGCTATTCAATTATGGCTATAGGAAAGTGGCCTATACGAAACGGTTGGCAATAGTCCCGACGCCGTCGATCCCGCCTTCGACCAGATCGCCGCGCTCGATCGGCCCGACCCCTGCCGGGGTGCCGGTGTAGATCAGGTCTCCCGGCTGCAGCACGACAAAGGTCGATAGCTCGGCAATGATGCTGGCGACGGGCCAGATCATCGCAGCAATATCGCCCTGCTGCCGGACATTGCCGTTCACCGACAGCCAGATGGGCGCATGCGTCGGATGGCCGATCTCCCCGACCATGCGGATCGGCGAGATAACCGCGCTGCGATCGAACCCCTTGGCCATGTCCCATGGGCGGCCCGCCGCCTTGGCATCGGCCTGCAAATCGCGCCGGGTGAGGTCGTTGCCAACCGCGTAGCCAAAGACATGCTCCAGCGCGTCACCTGTCGATATCCCCGCACCGGCCTTGCCGATCGCAACGACCAGTTCGATCTCGTGGTGCAAATCGGCCGTGCGCGGCGGGAAGAAGATTTCCGCATCGCCCGGCACCACCGCGTCGGCGGGCTTGCTGAAAAAGAACGGCGGTTCGCGCGCGGGATCGCCGCCCATTTCGCGGGCATGATCGGCATAATTCTTGCCGACGCAGAAGATGCGCCGGACCGGAAATCGCGCATCGCTATCGGCAATGGCGACACTTGGCGCAGCCACGGAAATCTCGTCCATCATCCGGATTCCTTCGGGTCGATCAGCCGCCCGGATAGAGCGCGGCGCGGCACTTGCTCAAGTCCGCACCCTCGAGTCCCTGCGTCCTGGTCGCATTCCACGGGCTGCCCATCTTGTCGTTATACCGATACCAGAAGCCATAGAGCTTGCCATCGGCGGGAACCAGCGTGGCGCTGCCGATGCTTTTCTCGCCTGAGGAGAACCAGGCGAGCCGCATGATCCGGCCAAAGACCGTCCCGCGCAAAGTGCCAAGTCCCTCATTATAGCAGCCGAAGACCTCATTGCCCTGCTGGCGGATGGTGATCGGGCCATATTCGTGGGTATAGACCCCGCTGGCGTCGGCGGTGTCGGTGACACCCCGCTTCTCAAGCTCGCCCAGCGCTTCGAATTCGGCGAGGCGTGTTGCGCCTTTTCCAGCCCAATTGCTGTCAATCCGCAGCTTCAGCCACCGTGCGACTGCCGCTTTCGGCAAGGCGAACTTATTGCGCGCATCAGCCTTCGCTTCACCTTCGAACAAGATTTCGAACGGCCCCTGGGGGCCCTTGGTCGAACCCAGAACAGCAAATTTGCGGATCGGGGAACCTCCCGGCGACTGGGACGACGAACCATCCTCGCGCAATACCGGCTCGAACCGCGTGTCCAGAACCAGATCGGTCAGCTTGCCATTGCCCGCGAGCTCTAAATCGAGGTTATGCGGGAAAGTGATCGCCGCGTCCGACGTCCAGCCATAGCCGGTGCTGCCATCGACAAGGTTGATCGTCCAGTTGGACCAATGACGCTTGTCTTCGCCCGGTTCGGCTTTGGCGATCCCGCCCCAGCTGATGTGGAGGATGTTGTTCTCGTCACTCGCGGGCTGACTGGCCGGTGCGTCCGC
>JAYVKX010000006.1:0-5005 GCA_043768005.1 Novosphingobium sp.
CAGATAGATACTGTCGCACCACTCATCGCCGACCAGCCAGGTTCTCTCTGCCCGCCCCGTTTCGGCAAAGCCCCCGCCTTTGAGCAGCGCAAGCGAAGCGGCATTGCGGGGATCAACATCGGCGGTCAGGCCCGGCAAGCCGCGCTGGCGGATATAGGAGGTGAAGGCAGCCAGCGCTTCGCGGCCATAGCCTTGGCCGTGGTGATCGGGATGCAGCAGAAAGCCCACCTCAGGCAGGCAATAAGCCCCCAGCTTGCCGATTGCCGCGCCGCCCAGCTCGATAACGAAATCGTCGCTCGTCGCTGGATCAGCCGCAATCATGCTAGCCAGCCACAGCCGGGTCTGTTCGAGATCGCCATGCGGCGCAGTGGACCAATAGCGCATCGCGCGCGGATCGCTCATCGCGGCATGAAATGCCTCAAGATCGTTAAAGCTGGCCCGGCGCAGCACCAGCCGGGCGGTGTCAATCCGCTCCAACCGAGTGCTCGGATCTAGGCTTAGCCCTTCCATTCCCGTCGCTCTTCGCTGGCGCGCAGCACTTCATAGGCCAGTTGCAGCGCCTGAAATGCTTTGGCCGCATCATCATCGCCGGGGCGAACATCAGGGTGGACCAGCTTGGCCATCGCCCGGTAGCTTTTCTTGACCGCATCGAAATCGGCATCCGGAGTCAGATCGAGCAGTTCGAGCGCGCGCAATTCGTCGCGGCTGCGGGTGCCGTCGCCAGAGCCCCCCCAGCCATAATGCGCCGCTTCCTTGAAGCCGGAATTGTCGCGGGTTTCGTTGGCCTCTCGCTCGGCCGCTTCTTCCTTGCTCAGCCCTTCGAAATAGTCCCAGCCCTGATTATATTCCGCCGCGTGGCGCTGGCAAAAATACCAGCGTTCGGGGCTGTTGGGGGTCTTGGGGGCCGGGCAAGTCCCCGGGTCTGAACAGCCATGCCGATCGCACAGCTTGACCGTGACGGTATCACGCCCGCCGGCATAGCCGCCCCAGCGGGGAAAACCCCAATTATCAGATCTGCGGACACGGCTCATCGCGCCCCGATATGCGCAACAGGTGCATCCGCGCAAGCACTGCCGAAAAAATACGAAAATTTAAGTTTCATTTGGCAATGCTGCATTGCAAAATAAGCCGATACTTCCCATACTACCTGTCACTGGTTTCAGGATTGATCCGATGATGAGCAAGCAACTCGCCCTGTCTTCCGCCTTTTCAGTGCTGACGATGTCAGCCTTTGTGCTGTTTGGCGATCTGGCGGTTACGGCGCTGCCGCCCAGCCCCGCGCCGCTGTTGTCAGTACAAACGCAGGCCCCGGAACTACCCTTGCTGGGCGCGCTCCAGCCCGGCCTGCGCTAGACTTCAATCAATCGTAACCGTTACCGCGCGGCGGTTTCTGGCCCAGCTCGCCTCATCACTACCCAGCGCCACCGGGCGTTCCTTGCCGAAGCTTACCGTTGAAACCCGCGCGGCATCGACGCCCAGGCTGACCAGATAGTTCTTGGCCGCATTGGCGCGTCGTTCGCCCAGCGCCAGGTTGTAGTCGCGCGTGCCGCGCTCGTCACAGTGGCCCTCGATCGTGGCGTTCTTGCCCGGATATTTTTGCAGCCACTGCGCCTGCGCGGAAAGCGCGGCGGCATCGGCGGCATCAACATTGAACTGGTCCGTATCGAACAGGATCGTATCCTGGCCCATCAGCACGGCGATGAAATCAGCCTGGCTGCCCGGTGCTGGCCCCTGCATGGTGCCCGGCGTCGTATCGGTGGCAACTGCCCCGCCCGGATCGGGTGGCAGCTGCTTGGGCGCCTTGGTGGCGCAAGCGGAAAGTGCGGCGCTGGCCAACAGTACCAATCCAGCGGTCCTCAGACGATTATTGGCGGACATAGCGGGTTCTCCTTATTCATCGATCAGGTTCAGTCTTCGTAGCCCAAGTGTCAACGCGGCTTATGGCCGAACCGGTCCCCACGCGGGGTCAGAGCCATCGACCGGGGTGGAAAGCTTGCGTTCGTTGCGCCCCGTCAGATCAACCTGCCAGATCCCTGTCCGGCCAGACCCGCGCGCGGTGCGGAAAAATTGCACGATCCGCCCGTTGGGAGACCAGGTTGGCGCTTCATCCTGCCAGCTATCGGTCAAGGTGCGCAGATTTCCGCCGCTGGGATCAATCACCGCGATCCGGAAATCGCCCGTAATATGGGTAAAGGCAATCTGATCGCCGCGCGGGCTCCATTCCGGCGTCGCGGCGCGACCTCCAAAAAAGCTGATGCGGTGCTGGCCGGTGCCATCGGCGTTCATCACATAGACCTGCTGGCTGCCCGACCGGTCGCTTTCAAACACGATTGTGGCACCATCGGGCGAAAAACTGCCGCCGATATCGATGCCCGGACTATCGGTCAGCTTGATCGGTGTGCCCCCGCCCGCCGAACTGATCCGGTAGATATCGGTATTGCCGCCGGTGGCCATCGAATAGAGCACCCACTTGCCATCGGGCGACCAGCGCGGGGCAAAGGTCGGATTGCGGCTCTGGGTGATCAGCCGCTGGGTGGCTGTATCCAGATCATAGACATAGATCCGCGGATTGCCGTTCAGATAGCTTAAATACATGATCGATTTGTAATCGGGTGAATAGCGCGGGGTCAGCGCGGTGGCTTGCCCGGTGGTCAGATAACGGTGGTTGGCCCCATCCGAATCCATGATCGCCAGCCGCTTCATCCGCCGGTCTTTTGGCCCGGTTTCAGCGATATAGGCGATCCTGCTGTCAAAGAACGGGCTTTCCCCCGATAGCCTCGCATAGACCATATCGGCGCATTTGTGGGCCGCGCGCCGCCAGTCAGACGGCGCTACCGTCCAGCCCGCCTTGGCCAGCTGCTGGCTAAGCGCCACATCATACAGATAGCAGCCCACCGTCAGCTGGCCGCCCTCGGCAGCACGGACATAGCCCTGCACCAGCATCTCGGCGCTGCGGCTGCTCCAGCTGGCGAAATCCGGGGCCTGGATCTGCGCATAGTCTGGCCGGGGCAGCGCATCGGGGCCAACCGGCTTGAACAGCCCGTTGTTCTTGAGGTCCGCCGTGATGATCTGGGCCAGGCCATTGCCCAGCGCGCTGGTCGATCCGGCACTGGTTCCGGTTGGCACATCGGCATTGGTGGCAAAGGCCGGGATGGCGATGCCCAGATCCTGCCAATCGTTTTCATCCGAGACAGAGCCTGACAGCCCGCCTTCTTCGGTGGGCGGCGGTATCGGCGGGGCCGCCTGCTGGGCCACCGCGGGGCCAGCGAGGATCAACGCGAGCACGGAGAGACTACGAAGCATCATTGCGACAATTTCCTGTCGAAGCGGAAATCAGCGATGCGTTTCCATGCATCGTAATATTCCGTGGGAAGATTGAACGGAGCAGCCAGCTGCACCGCGCGAACTGCCTGTTCGCCGTGGCGCGCGGCCTGGGCGCGGTTGGCATCGGTGATCCCGTCTTGCCGCACCACGCGCGGCGTGCCCGCCAGCGTGCCATCCGGATTAAGGCTCCAGCTGAGGATCGTCACCAGTTTTTCCGCATCAATCCCCTGCGGCGCGGTCCATCTGGGCTTTAGTTGCCGCGAAATCGCCCCGGCCAGCGCCGAACGCACCGCCGGGCCAACGGTTGCGGCGGGCGGATTTTGCGCAGCACCAGTGGCCTTCGCCGCAGCAGCACCTTTCAGGAAGTCACTGCCGATCCGGCTGCCCCCCGGCGACCGGGCGGCTGGAGTGGCAGAATGCGGAGTAGGGGCAATTTTTGTGATTGGCTTGGGCACTAGTGACTTGGGCACGGGCTCCGGCTCCACGCGCACCGCAGCAGGCGGTGCCTCACCCAGTAAGGGCGCGGTATCGGGCGCGGGTGCTGCGGCGGGCTGGGGCGCGGTGGATTGCAGCGCTGCCTCCTCGCTCAGCGTCACGGTCATCGTTTCGGGCGTGGGCAGCGGCGCAGGTGTTCCGGGCGCCAGCGCGAGCCAGGCAAACAGCGCGATATGCGCCGCCGCTGCCAGCACAAGCCCGAATGTTTCCTCTGTGCGGAGTGTCACGGCTGCCATGCTGGAAACCTAGGGAGCCTCAACTGAACCGCCAATGACCGGCGCGGGCGCGCCGGACGAAGCCGTGACCAGCGCGATCCGATTGAACCCGGCGCGATTAAGCTCGCCCATCACCGCCATCACCCGGCCATAGTCGAGCGTCTTGTCCGCGCGCAGCGTCACTTGGGGCGGCTGGCCATCGCCGCCTTTGGGCAGCGCGGCCAGTCGATCGGCCAGCTTGCCGGGGGCAACTTCGGTCTTGTCGATAAACAGCTTGCCGTCGCTGCCCAGGGTCAGCGTGACCTGTCGCTGATCCTGCGCCAGCGCCTTGGCGCGGCTTTCGGGCAGTTCGACCGGCACCCCGGCGGTCATCAGCGGGGCGGTGACCATGAAGATGATCAGCAGCACCAGCATCACATCGACCAGCGGGGTGACGTTGATCTCTGCCATTGGCGCACGGCCGCGCCGCCGTCTGCCGCTGCCCCCACCAGAGAGACCCGCTGCCATTATTCGGCCTCCAACTCGCGGCTGAGACTGGCGTGAAAGCGATCGGCAAAGCGCTGCAAGCGGCCTTCCAGCGCGTTCACCCGGTGCGAAAAGCGGTTATAGGCGATCACTGCCGGGATTGCCGCGAACAGCCCGATGGCGGTGGCGAACAAGGCCTCGGATATCCCCGGCGCAACCACGGCCAGCGAAGAATTCTGCTGCTGGCCGATCTGGAAAAAGCTGTTCATGATCCCCCAAACCGTCCCGAACAGGCCCACGAACGGCGCGACCGAGCCGACTGTCGCCAGAAAGTTGAGCCGTTCGGCCAGCCGGTCTGCCTCCTGCGCCACGGCGGCATCCATCGCCATCGCCAGCCGCTGCCGCGCGCCATCGCGGTCTATAATCTTGCCTGTGGTTGAGCGGCGCCATTCAGCCAGTCCTGCCGCAGCGACCCGGGCTGAGGGAACATCGCCCTTGCCGCGCTC
>JAYVKX010000007.1:0-3749 GCA_043768005.1 Novosphingobium sp.
GCAAAACCTGCTCATCAGCGGCAAATGTCACCTTCATTCCGGGGGTAAGCCGGGCAATCTCGGCGCGGCAAGGCGCATCGGGCGTCCAGCCGCCGGGCACGGTGACGGTACAATCGGCAAGCCCGGCCAAGCCCGCCGCGCGCAGCGCGCGGGCCGCAGCGGGCAGGCCGGCAACCTGCTGCTGTGCAGTTGCGCGGCTGGAAAACAGGATAAAAGCGCGGTCGGAAATACTCGGCCTCTTGCAATGTTGGGTCGGGGCTTGAAACCCGCTGCGCGTCATTTAGCGCGACAGGCATGGCGCTGTCGGCAAGAGCGTCTATAGTTAGCCGGGGTCAATACGCCAAGAGGCGTTAACGGGAGGCAGAAATAGTGGCGCGTTCAGCGGCATCTACGGGATCGGGCGAAATGGGAACTCCCCAATCTGGGCTACCCCCTCAATCAGAAACACCCCAGCGCCCGCGCCGCGCACGCGAACTGCAGGATCCGCTCAACCATTATCTCTATCACCCGCTGGCCTGGCAGCTGGCCCGGCTGCTGGCCAGAACTCCGCTGACGCCCAACATGGTTTCGGTGATCGGCGCGCTGTTCGTGGTGCTGGCAGCGGTATTCTATGCCCAGCCCGGCTGGCCGCTGACCGCTGCCATCGGGATGGCCTTGCATATGAGCTGGCACGTGATTGACGGTGCAGACGGCGATCTTGCCCGGAGTACCGGCCGGGCCAGCCCGATTGGCGAGCTGATCGACGGGGTCTGCGATTATACCAGCCATATCGTGCTCTATCTGGTGCTGGGCTGGGTGCTGGCGGGCACTATCGGTCCATCGGCCTATTGGTGGATGCTGGGCGCGGGGCTTAGCCATATCGTCCAATCCAACCATGTCGAGGTGCAGCGCCGGTCCTATCAATGGTGGGTCTATGGCACCCCGTGGCTGCGCAACACCCATGACCAGACCGATTCGCCCACGGCCAAAGGTCTGTTCGGCTCGATCGTCACCGGCTATCTTGGCCTTGCCAGCGGGATGACCCCCGATGCCTTGCGGATTGATGCCGCGGTTGAGGCAGCGCAGGGCCATCCGGCCCGCCTGGATGAAATCCGCGCCGCCGTGCAGGCTGAGGCGCCGCCGCTGCTGCTGATGTACAAGGTGCTGGGCCCCAATCCCCGCGCGATCGTGCTGGGGCTGGCCATGCTGGCCGCCGGACTTGCGCCCAGCACGGCAGGACATGGTCCGTTGTGGTATTTCCTCTACCAGTCGGCCGTGCTCAACCTGCTGCTGATCGGCTCGGTGGTGATGCACAATGCCGCGGCGCGGCGGATCGCGGCGCGAATCGGAGCCTGACATGCTGGCTGATGCTATGGACCAAACCCTGATCGAAGCCGCCCGCGCCATCGCAGGTCGGCTTACCGCGCTGCGCCGCGCGATCCATGCCGAGCCAGAGGTTGGGCTGCATACCCCCAGAACCCGCGACAAGATCCGCGCCGCGCTGGCCCATCTTCCGCTGGAATGGCGCGAGGGGCCATCGACCACCGGCCTGGTCGCCACACTGAAGGGCGGAGCAGGGGAGGGCCGTTCAATCCTGTTGCGCGGTGATATGGATGCGCTGCCGATGCCCGAGGAGACCGGGCTGGAGTACGCCTCGACCATTCCCGGCGCGATGCACGCCTGCGGCCATGATGCCCATGTCGCCATGCTGGCGGGCGCGGCGGAGCTGCTGTGTGCGCGGCGCGATCGCTTGGCCGGCGAAGTGCGGTTCATGTTCCAGCCGGGCGAGGAAGGCTGGCACGGCGCACGCTTCATGCTGAACGATGGCCTGCTGGGCGGGACTGACCGGCCGCTGCCAGATGCGGCCTATGCGCTGCATGTCATGCCCAATGCGCCGCATGGGCTGATCGCCGGGAAGGCGGGGCCACTGATGGCCGCGACCGACCAGATCGAGATCACGGTGGAGGGGCGCGGCGGCCACGCCTCGATGCCGCATGATACGCTCGATCCGATACCCGTCGCCTGCGAGATCGTTACCGCGCTGCAGGCAATGGTTACCCGCCAGTTCAATGCGACCGAGGCAGTGGTGGTGAGCATCACCCAGATCGCTTCGGGCACGACCTATAATGTCATCCCGGATGCCGCGCGGATGAAAGGCACGATGCGCACGTTGTCCGCGGCCAACCGCACCCGGCTGCGCAGCGCAATCGAACAACTCGCCACCGGGATCGCGGCAGCACATGGCCTGCGGGCGCAGGTCACAATCGAAGAGGGCTTTCCGGTGACCATCTGCGATCCGCAGGCTGTGGCATTCGGTGCGCAAGTCGTGCGCGAGATGTTTGGCGAGCGGGCCTGGCGCGAAATGCCCAGCCCGATCATGGGCGGCGAGGACTTTTCCTATGTGCTGGAAAAAGTCCCCGGCGCGATGTTTTTCATCGGTGTTTCGCATGAGGGCGAAGATTGGACCAAATGCTGCGGGATCCATTCAACCCGGATGATGCTGGATGAAACCGTCATGCCCCAAGGCGCCGCGCTGTTGGCAGGCCTCGCGGTGCGGTTTCTTGAAAACGGCTTCTGAATTCAAAAAGTGCGCACCGAACGGGCAGCGCTGCCGAACCCCCCAAAGGTTCGCAAGGCCGACCGGCCGCCCGAGCTTATGCGAGTAAAGCCAAGGCCGCGGATGCGGCCGCCCGGCGTTTGAGGGCAAACTAGGATTGGTTCGCCCGACTGGATTCGAACCTCCCTGTCGCCGGATGGCGACAAACGCCAGAATCACAGGTTCGTCGCGCTGGAAAAGATTGGTGCACCCGACTGGATTCGAACCAGTGGCCTTCGCCTTCGGAGGGCGACACTCTATCCAGCTGAGCTACGGGTGCACGTCTGGGGCAGGCGGTTAGCAGCGCAAGGCGGCGGGCGCCAGCGCCTTTTCACAAGGCGCTGTTTCACTAAGCATCCCGGCCAGCCTCTTTTCCGCCCGGTTAGCAAAATGGAAAGGCCCAGCGCGCTATGACTTGCCCCCATGAACGCGACGCCCCCCACCTTTACCACGCCCGGCCAGCCGATTGGCGCAGTTCTGCCAGGCTCTGGCCGCCCCGAATTTGGTCAGACCTCGGCCAGTGCGATGAGCATGAAATGGTCTGCGCTGCATGATGCGGCGGGCGTTGTCGCCATGCTGGCAGGCCTCGCGCATGAGCCGATGCGGCCCGAAATGCGCAACTTTCCCGCAGTGATGCGTGATGCCGGTGGCTGGCGGCGCAATCTGGCCGAACAAGGCATCGATGATCTGTCCGCGATCATGGAGCCGGGACTGGCCGCGCTGCTGGCGGTCCATGCCCGCGGCGCTGGCAGCGCTCCGGCGGCGCAAGCCTTGTGGCAGGAATTCCACGCAGCCTGCGCTGCGCTGCTCGCCCTGACCCCGCCGCCCGCCGAAACCAGCCCGCGCCGCTTCAAATAGTTGCGCCAGCAGGGTGGCTGGCTTCGGCTCCGGCCCGTCCCCACTTGCCAAGTTCTTGCTATGTTCCTAATACTTGGCAATGTCCGAAGCTTTGCCGATTCCCGTGAACCCCGATGAACGTGCGGCGCTGGCCGTAGCGCGCGGAATTTCACGGCTATTTGCGCGCAATGATATCTGGTGCCTGCCCGAAATGCCGCTCAGATCGAATCGCCGCGCCGATCTGATGGGGATCGATGCCAAGGGGCAGATCGTGATCGTGGAGATCAAGGTCAGCCGGGCAGACCTGCTGGGCGATGGCAAATGGACCGATTACCTC
>JAYVKX010000008.1:0-7106 GCA_043768005.1 Novosphingobium sp.
GCGGCACTGACGACCTTGACCTTTTCGCCGTGGGTGCGGATCGCAATCAGCCCGGCGCGGCGGACCACGTCTTCAAGGTCTGCCCCGGTGAACCGGTCCGTTTCGGCAGCGATGGCCGCCAGATCGACATCCTTGGCCAGCGGCATCTTCGATGTGTGGATCCCCAGAATATGCACCCGGCCTGCCTCGTCCGGGGTGCCGACATAGACCAGCTCATCGAACCTTCCGGGGCGCAGCAGAGCCGGATCGACCAGCGCGGGGCGGTTGGTAGCGCCGATCAGGATCACCGAGGACAGCTCTTCCATCCCGTCCATTTCGGCCAGGATCGTGTTGACCACCCGGGCAGTTACCTGCGGCTCATTACCGCTCGACCCGCGGGCGGGAACCAGGCTGTCGATCTCGTCGATGAAGATCACGCAAGGGGCAACTTGCCGCGCGCGGGCAAACAGCCGGGCGATCTGCTGCTCACTCTCACCATACCATTTGCTGAGCAGGTCTGATGATTTGATCGCGATGAAATTCGCCTCCGCCTCTTTGGCGACCGCTTTGGCCAGCAACGTCTTGCCGGTGCCGGGCGGGCCATAGAGCAGAAAGCCCTTGGCCGGACGGATGCCGAGGCGGTGGAACGCTTCCGGGTTGCGCAAGGGCAGCTCGACCCCTTCCTTGAGCTTCATCTGCGCTTCATCCAGCCCACCGATATCGGCCCAGCCGATGTTAGGCACCTGGACCATAACCTCGCGCATGGCGCTGGGCTGGACGCGTTTGAGCGCGGCGAGGAAATCATCGCGGGTGACCGAGAGCTTGTCGAGCACCTCGGGCGGGATCGTCTGCGCTTCCAGATCGAGCTCGGGCATAATTCGCCGGGTAGTCTCGATCGCAGCCTCACGCGCCAGCGCGGCCAGATCCGCACCGACAAAGCCGTGGGTGGTGCGGGCCAGCTCGTCCAGCGAGACATCCACGCCCAGTGGCATGCCGCGGGTGTGGATCCCCAGAATCTCTCGCCGCCCACTTTCATCTGGCACGCCGATGATGATTTCGCGGTCAAATCTCCCGGGACGGCGAAGAGCTTCATCAATCGCATCGGGGCGATTGGTCGCGGCGATCACCACCACGTTGGAGCGCGCTTGCAGCCCGTCCATCAGGGTCAGCAGCTGGGCAACCAGCCGCTTTTCCGCCTCGCCCTGGACCTGAGTTCGCTTGGGTGCGATCGAATCAATCTCATCGATGAACACGATCGAGGGTGAGGCCTTGGCCGCCTCCTCAAATACCTCGCGCAGCCGCCGCTCGCTTTCACCATAGGCGCTGCCCATGATTTCGGGGCCATTGATGGTGAAGAAGCTGGCATCGCTTTCATTGGCAACAGCCTGCGCCAGCCGAGTTTTGCCGGTGCCAGGCGGCCCGTGGAGCAGCACCCCCTTGGGCGGATCTACGCCAAGTCGGGTGAACAATTCAGGATAGCGCAGCGGCAGTTCAACCATTTCGCGCAGCTGGCGGATGGTATCGCCCATCCCGCCAACATCATCATAATTGACATCGCCGCGACCGGTGCGGGCTTCTTCATAGGCCTCGCGCAGCTCGATCTCGGTATTCTCGTCGATGTGGACGATGCCCTTGGGCACGGTGGAGACGACGGTGAGGCGGATTTGCGTGAGCGCATAGGCCGGGGTGTTGAACATCCGTGCCACCTGCGGCGGCATATCGCGGACCTGCTGCTGGCCAGTGGTGGCCACCAGATCGCCGGCCATCAGGGGCCGCGCAAAGAAGTTGCGCTTCAACGCCTGCGCTGGGCCCTGTAGCCGCATCTCGCGCTGGGCAGGGGCAAAGACCACGCGGGTGGCGGGGCGCGATTCGGCCTTGCGGACTGCCACATGATCGCCCGAGCCCACCTCTGCATTGGCGCGCTGAAGCCCATCGAGCCGGATGACCTGCAGCCCTTCGTCCTCGGGATAGGCCAGCACCGCGCGCGCTGCGGTGGTGCGCTTACCCGCAATCTCGATCACATCGCCTTCGGTGATGCCCAGCTTGGCCATCGTTTCCTTGGGCAGGCGGGCAATACCGTGGCCGCTTTCTTCCTGTCGCGCCGCTGCCACCTGCAGCCGCGCCGCCTTGTCATCCGCTTGTCCGCCATCCGCTTTTGCGCCTGCATCGGCCATCGCATCAAATCCTGCTTGTTGCCCGGGCCAGCGAGGGGAGAGGGCCGGGGGAGAGGGAAAGCTAGGAACTCGGTACAGGGATTGCAAATTGTCGCTGAACGAAGGGTGATGCAGCGGCAGGTTTGCAGGGGTAAAAACCCGGCTTAATTGGAGACAAAAAAAGGCCCGGTCGTTGCCAACCGGGCCTTGGAAGTTTTGGGAGAGGATGCCAAAAAGGCACCGTCTAAATGCTGCCGGGCTGCCTATTGTGCAAGTGCGAAAAGCGCACCTTATGTTGCATAATTTGCAACTACCGCTACATTTTATTCATGGGCGCTTGAATTTCAACAGAAATCTATCGGTCTTGCCCCGAATGGCGGGGTCAAATACATTCTTGTCATGCAGATCATCGCTGCGCTGCAGCAGATTGCTTTCCCCTTCGAGAATAAACCCGGCGGCGGCCATATCTACCTTGACCTGTGCCGGATCGATCCGATGGAATTTTTCGACCACATCGCGCGGATCACCCGCCGGACCGGCGTGATCGGCGATGATCACATGGCCGCCCGGCTTCACTGCGCTGAACCAGCCCGCCAGCACTACAGGCACATCCACGCGCGGATGCTGATATTTTTCAGAGGTCCAGTAGAGATCATGATAAACCAGATGGGCAAAGATCACATCGACACTGCGCGGTGCGAGTTGGAGCATATCCCCGCGCGCCACCAGCGGCAGCACGTTAGGATGGTTTGCAGTCAGCTTGGACCAATCCTCGGCCTTGTAGAAATTGGGCTGGGTCATGGCATAGACCCGGCCCATGGGCCCGGTCACGCGGCTCAGCAGTTCGGTATAATAGCCGCCGCCAGCCTGAAAATCCGCCACGGTATCGCCGCGTTTGATCCCGGCAAAATCGAGCACCCCGGCTGGCATCCGCCCTTCATCCAGCGCACGCGAAGCTGCCGCGCGGGCGGGATCGGCCACGACCTGTGCATAATCCGCAGGCTTGGCCAGCAGCGGCACAGGCAGCAGCAGAGCTACCAGCGGAATGAGGGGCATCAGTCGCATAGTTGCAGTCCTTCCCGGTTGCATTGGGCGGTATCAGCCCGCTTGTCCCGCCAAGTGTCGATCAGAATTCGACGAACCGCAAGATCGGACTGACCAGAGTAAGCTCTCTGCTCTGATCTAATGGGCCAGCAGCAAAGGCGGCGCTTGCGCTTCCTCCAGGAAATAGCGCGTCACCCCGCCAAACAGATATTCGCGCATCCGGTTATGGCCATAGGCCCCCATCGCGAACAGCTCTGCGCCCAGCCCCAGCGCGGCCCCGGCCAAAGTCTCTTCGATCGAATGGCCGCGCTTCAGCTCGTGCAATTCGGCGTTGATGCCATGGCGCGAGAGATAGCGCAGCGCATCGGTTGATGGAAATCCGCCCGTTTGCCCGGTCACGGCCAGCACATGAACTGCGCCGCTGCCCGCCAGCAGTGGCGCGACATAGCGCAGCGCCAGCGCCGCAATATCGCCGCCATCCCAGGCGATGCAGGCGCTGCGCACTGGAATGGCAAGCGGGGCCTTATCAGGCAGGGCCAGCACCGGGCAGCGTACCGCCAGCGCCAGATCACCGGCAAAGCCGCAGCTGCGCGAAACGATCACCACATCGGAAAGGCGCGCCGCCGCTGCCATCGCTTCCAGCGGACGCTGCTCGAACTGGATCACATCAAATGGCACATCATCGCGGGCCAGCCGCTGGGTTACTACAGCAGCCAGTGCATCATCATCGGCCAGCGCCGCATCCAGCGCATCGCGCGCGACATAGCAGCCGCCAAAGGGATCGACGGTGACATAGCTATCCAGCGGGGTATCGATCAGCAGGGTGACATGGCCATCATTGGCACGGGCCAGATCAAGCGCGGTGTCGAGCCGCGCCCGCATCCCCGCATCGCGGCCGGCCTGGACAAGAATGGAACGCATGGCAGTTCTCCTTTGGCATCGCTTGTTTGCGCCTGATTCGCGCCGCGCGCCATGATCTTGATCAAAACTGGGATGCTTGCGCCCCCGCTTTGCTTGCGGCACTGCCCGGGTTGCACTTGCCAGAGGAGCTACCCCTATGCAGCGCCGCTTTACCGCCGTTATTTTTGATTTCGGCGGCGTGATTACCTCGTCCCCGTTCGAAGCGTTCAACCGGCTCGAGGCGGCCCGCGGCCTGCCGCATGATCTGGTCCGCCGGATCAACAGCAGCGATCCCGATGACAACGCCTGGGCGCGATTTGAACGGGCCGAGATCGATGCCGCCGAATTCGATGCACTGTTTGCCTCAGAGGCGGCACAGCTGGGCCATGATCTGCCCGGGCGCGACGTGCTGGCTGTGCTGGCTGGAGCCATCCGCCCGGCGATGGTGGTAGCGCTTGATCGCCTCAAGGCCGACGGCTTTGCGACCGGCTGCATCACCAACAATGTCCCCTCAGGGAAAGGTGCCGGGATGGCCGGATCACGGGACAAGGCCAACGCCTATGCCGCGATTTTCGCCCGGTTCGATCATGTCATCGAAAGCTCGAAGGCCGGGGTGCGCAAGCCCGATCCGCGAATTTACCAGATGATGTGCGAAATGCTCGCGGCCGCGCCTGCGGATTGCATTTATCTTGATGATCTGGGGATCAACTGCAAACCCGCCGCAATACTGGGCATGCACGCGATCAAGGTGGCGAGCGGAGCGCAGGCGCTGGCCGATCTTTCTGCCGCATTGGGGCTGGAACTGGGTTAAGTGTTGCGTTTTGCGCAATCGGCTGCGCGCCTGTTGCAATTGCGGGCCGTCTGGCCTTCAACTAGCGCCGCGTATTCCCCGCATGAGGATACCCGATGAACAAGCTTTTCCCTGATGCCAAGGCAGCGCTGTCCGGCCTGCTCCGCAATGACATGCTGATCGCCTGCGGCGGCTTTGGACTGTGCGGTATTCCCGAGCGGCTGCTCGATGCGATGGTGGGCAGCGGCGTGACCGGGCTGACCTTTGCCAGCAACAATGCCGGGATCGACGGCGAGGGGATCGGCAAGCTGCTGCGCACCCGCCAGGTCAAAAAGATGATCGCGAGCTATGTGGGAGAGAACAAGGAGTTCGAACGCCAGTATCTGTCGGGCGAGCTGGAAGTGGAATTTTCCCCGCAAGGTACTCTGGCCGAGCGGATGCGCGCCGGCGGCGCAGGCATTCCTGGCTTCTTCACCAAAACCGGCGTCGGCACGCTGGTGGCGGAGGGCAAGGAAGTGAAGTCATTCGACGGTGAGGACTATATCCTTGAAGCCGGGATCTTTGCCGATCTGGCGCTGGTCAAGGCGTGGAAGGCGGATGAAACAGGCAATGTCGTGTTCCGCAAGACTGCGCGCAATTTTAACCAGCCCGCCGCCACTTGCGGTAAGGTTTGCGTGGTCGAGGTGGAGGAAATTGTGCCGATCGGCAGTCTCGATCCAGATTGCATCCATCTGCCCGGGGTTTACGTCCAGCGGCTGATCGTCGGCGCACCTTATGACAAGAAAATCGAATTTCGCACCACTCGCACCACGGATGTCGGCTGATGACCAACCATGATGGCCTGACCAAAGGCTGGACCCGCGATCAGATGGCGATGCGCGCCGCGCGGGAACTGAAAGACGGTTATTACGTCAATCTGGGCATCGGCATCCCGACTCTGGTGGCGAACCATGTTCCCACTGATATCACGGTTACGCTGCAATCAGAAAACGGGATGCTCGGCATTGGCCCCTTCCCGACCGAGGACGAGGTGGACGCCGATCTGATCAATGCCGGCAAGCAGACCATCAGCGAGCTGCCGCATTCGGCCTATTTCGATAGCGCGGCCAGCTTTGCGATGATTCGCGGCGGGCATATTGACCTGACCGTACTGGGCGCGATGGAAGTGGCCGAGAATGGCGATATCGCCAACTGGATGGTCCCGGGCAAGATGATCAAGGGCATGGGCGGGGCGATGGATCTGGTCGCCGGCGTCAAGAAGATCATCGTCGTGATGGAACACTGCGCCAAGGATGGCAGCCCCAAATTCGTGCCCGCCTGCACGCTGCCGCTCACCGGCAAGAATGTGGTCGACATGGTGATAACCGATCTTGCGGTATTCGCCCGGGCCGACCACAGTTCACCCTTCCGCCTGACCGAGCTTGCGCCCGGGGTAACGGCAGCAGACATCTCCGCCAAGACGACGGCACATTATATAGATTAGGAACCATCAGCCCATGACGATCCGCGTGCACCACCTGCAGATTTCGCGCTCGACCCGGATCATCTGGCTGATGGAAGAGCTGGGCGTTGCTTACGAGCTGATCCAGTATTCGCGCGATCCGGTCACTTTCCGCGCGCCGGCTGAACTTGCCGCCGTGCACCCGCTGGCCAAGGCTCCGGCAGTGGAAATCGATGGCCGGATGATGGTCGAAAGCTCGGCCATCATCGAATATATCGCCGATCGCCATGGCGGCGGAAATCTGCTTCCCGCCGATGACGCCCGCGCCGAATACCTTGAATGGCTGCATTTCACCGAAGGCACGCTGGGGATGCCAATGATCATGCGGATGCTTGCCCCGCGCTTTGGCCTGAGCGAACCGGTAATCGGCTGGATGGATGCCGAGCTTACCAAGCAGCTGGACTGGATCGAACACAACCTTTTAGGCCGCGATTATCTGGCGGGCGATGTGTTCACCGGGGCGGATATCAACCTGTCCTATATGCTCGAACATGCCGAAGCATTGGGCCTGCTTAAAACCCGCCCGAACCTGGCGCGCTATCAGGCAGCGCTGACCGCACGGCCCGCATATAAACGCGCGATCGAGCTGGGCGGCCCGGTCACTCTGCCACGCCGCTGAGCTCATGGACAATGCGATCTGCCGCCTGACCGGCTCCGATTTCCCGCTGTTCGCCTTCAGCCACTGCCGCGATGTGGTGGTCGCGGTGAGCAAGGCGGGCGGGTTTGGTGTGCTCGGCGC
>JAYVKX010000009.1:0-7070 GCA_043768005.1 Novosphingobium sp.
ACCGGCTGGCTGGCCCAGCAGGCTTTGTTCAATCGGCTGGCGGCAAAGTTTGGCCCGAAGCGAGTGGCAACGCTTGATTCAGAACAGCTTACCGGACAGCCCGATGTGGTGCTGCCGCTGGTCGTCCGCCACTTCGGGCTATCCGCAGGGCCGGTGGATATTGCCGCAATGATCGGCGGCCCGGCGTTTAGCCAGCATTCCAAATCGGGTGCAGCGTTTGATGCACAGACGCGGGCGGCCGAATATCGCGCAGCCCGCGCCGCGCATGGTGACGAGATCGACAAGGTGCTCGTCTGGGCCAGAGCTGTGGCGGAGAGCGCCCGGGTGCCCATGACGCTGCCGCATCCGCTGATCGGATAAGGCGCTCCCGCCAAGGGAGATATTTTCCGCCACTGCCGGACAAACAAAAAGGGACGGGCATTGCTGCCCGCCCCCGATTGTTTCGGTTCAAGCCGGTAAGGCTTAGAACTTCACGCTGGCGCTCACCGCGAAGCGGCGGCCCAGTGCGTCGTAGGTCGACGGGTAGGTGTTACCACCGTTGAAGGTGGTGGTGCCCACGGTGCCGCCAAGCGTCGGCGGAGCCTTGTCGAGCAGGTTCATCACGGTCAAGGTCAGGTCGAAGTTCTTGGTCACTTCAAAGCGCGTAGCCAGATCGAAGTAGCTCCGTGCGCCGATCTTGCGGAACCGCGGATCGATGATGCAGCCATCCGGATCAGACGTTGTCGCCCCACCCAGCAGACCGCCAGCATCGGTGCCGCAGCCACCATCGATAGCTGCCGCAAGATCATCAGCAAGCTGCTGATCTTCCAGACGAACCTTATCCAAATAGCGCCACATCAGCGAGATATCCACCGGACCCAGGGTCAAGGTGGTGCGCTGGTTGAAGCTATACTTCGGTGCGGGCGAAGAGCAGTTCACGCTGTACTGGCCAACACACTCACGATTGATCGAGGTGGGCGTTGCCTGGAACTTCGAACGCGCCGTGTAGTTCCCGTTAAACGTGAACGCGATGCGTGCGGGCTGACCCCAGACAGTGCCGATACCGCGCGAGTAGCTCAGGTTGAGATCGATACCGGCGGTGTCAAGCGTGCCCAGATTGGAAAGCACGCCGAACAGGCCAAAGGTGGTATCGGTCGGGCCATCAAGACCGCCGCTGATCGGGTTGCGGCGGATCGAAGTACACGCCGGGTTGGTTGCACTGGCGGCAGACAGACCAGTAAAGCAGGCTGCGATCAGATCGGCCGGGGTCGGCGTGGTGATCGCGTTCTTCACCTTGATGTTGTAATAATCGACCGTGGCGCTGAAGCCCGGCAGGAATGCCGGGGTGAACACGCCGCCGATCGTCCAGGTGGTGGCCGTTTCCGGGCCAACTGCAGGGTTGCCGCCAGAGGTAATATTGGCCTGGCCTGCGGTCGGTGCGGTGATTATGCCGATCTGTGCCGCCGGAGCACCCTGCGCGATGCAGACTGCGCGGAGGTTGGCGTTGGTGGTCGGAGCAACGCCCTGGCAGGGATCGGTGCCCAGGTTGGTCAGGCCGGTGATCACGGGCGCAAACAATTCGCCGATGTTCGGCGCGCGCACTGCACGCTGATAGTTACCACGGATCTTGAAGTCCGGGGTCGGGGCCCAGGTACCAGCCGCCTTCCAGGTGGTGGCATTGAAGCTTGGGTTGCCAGCTGCAAAAATCTTGTAATGCGACTGACGGATCCCGCCTTCAACGGTCAGTTCATGGAAGAACGGACGATCAGAAACCAGCGGAACAACGATTTCGCCGAAGCCTTCATAAACTTCGTAGCCGCCCAGAATGTCCGGAGCCGCGCCACCAGCGCCGCCCAGTTCGTCTGCGGTTTTGGCCAGTGAGTCCGAAATCTGCTGGGCAAAATACTTGCGGTATTCGGTGCCGACAGCGAAGTTCACCGATTCAGCAGCCCAGGGCATTTTGAAGCCGGTTTCGCCGCTGATCACGGCCTTAACCTGATCCAGCTTGGTGTTGACCTGAGTGGTCGCACCGTCGCTGATGTAATCAGCCATGGCCGGAGTGATCGTGCCTTCGGTGCCGAAGATATTCAGCGGAACGCAGCCACCGGTGGCGGTCAGACAGGTGTTGGGGTTGGTGGCGAGGAGGGCCTGACGAACCCGCGAGCGCAGAACATAGTTCTGGATGGTCTGCAGCTTCTTGCTTTCGCCATGCGCGCCATTGACGTCGAAGTGGATCGAGTCAGTGATATCACCGCGAACGCCGGCGCGGAAATCAAACACCTGACTGTTGTAGTTCGAAATACGCGGACCGACTTCGGTCGTGCGGCGACGCAGACCAAAGGTGAAGGTGCGATAGTTCGGATCGGTCGGGCTGGTGGCCAGCGCAGCGGCCGAGCATTCAGAAGCCGTCAGCGTCTGATTGCCAGCGGTACCGGGGTTGGTATCCGCATTGGCGCAGAGATAGGTGCGCTGGGCGGCAGTCATGAACGGGTTGCTGACCGGAACGGTAACCGACGAACCGAACACGCCCGATGGGGCGATGATCGTATCGATGGTGTTGTTCGAATAGAGACCGCGCGCATAGACTTCGATGCCATCGGCAACTTCATAGCGGCCCGCACCAAACATGTTGTAGCGCTTGAACGGCACCTGGAACACATTGTACGGGTTGAAGTTGAACGGCCGGTAGAAGGCCGTAATGTCGGTGCCGTCGGCAGTGATCTGGCGGCGGCTACGGCCACCACCGATATCAAACGCGGCCGGAACCGTGGTCGACGAACCCTGGCCTGCAACGAAGAACTCGTCATAGGAT
Organism: Novosphingobium sp.; assembly: GCA_043768005.1. GTDB lineage: Bacteria > Pseudomonadota > Alphaproteobacteria > Sphingomonadales > Sphingomonadaceae > Novosphingobium. Next base: position 2,792 of record JAYVKX010000009.1, read on the forward strand.
TCAAGCGTCTTATTCGAAAGCGGGCGATCATTACCGCCGAAATAAACCGGATCGGCTTCCTGATAGCCAAGGCTCAGCACGGCGTTGCCGCGGCCATCGTCAAAGTTGGCACCCAGCGTCACATCGCTACGGAAAACGTTGCCATCGCCGCGCTCAGTGATCTGTTCCGAAACAGTTGCGACCAGGCCGGCAAAATCCTGCTTGGTCACGAAGTTGACCACGCCCGAGATTGCGTCTGCACCATAAGTCGAACTTGCGCCGCCGGTCAGCACATCGGTGCGCTGGATCAGGGCGAGGGGAACGTTGTTAAGATCGAAGCGGCCGGTAAGATCGGCAGGAACGAGGCGATTGCCATCAAGCAGCACGATGTTGCGGTTCGAGCCGAGGCCGCGCAGATCGACATAAGACGAACCGCCATTGCCGTTGTTGACGTTCGAGCCGATCGAAGGGGACGCACCCGGAATGGTCCGCAGGACTTCTTCGGCAACATTGGTCTGGCGCAGTTCAAGTTCCTGGCTGCCAATGGTGGCGACCGGGCTCGACGCTGAGAGGTTCGGGTTGCGGATCAGCGAACCGGTGACGACGATCGTCTGGTTGCTAGCGGCATCGGCAGCGGTGTCGTCTGCCGGGGTGGCCTGCGCATAGGCAGTAGCCGAGGACAGCAGCGCAACCGCGCTGGTAGCACTCGAAAGAAGAATTTTGGTGGTGATTTTCACAGGTTAGTCCCTCTGTAAATCCTGCCGCTGACGCGACTGGAATTCCTGAATCTACAACCAAGGCAAGGCACAAAGCCGCCAGGATCGCGGATAGATGGAGGGTGAATGACGAAATGTTGGGTGCGGGGCAAAGGTTTTTCCCTCCCCGGCCGCATTCGCTTGGCACCTGTTGCAACTGCGCCACAATGGCGTGACATCATGGTAATATATGTTCGTAACAAAGGATTGTTGCGCAACTAAGACAGCACAAGCCCATCAGCCTATCGGCATCGGCCCGGCAAACAACAGCGGATCAAGCCTGGTTTCGTGCCATTTGATGCTCCAGTGCAAATGCGGCCCGGTGGCGCGGCCGGTCATCCCGATGCGGCCGATATATTGCCCGCGGCGGACGATATCGCCTTCTTTCACCGCCAGTGCCGAGCAATGGAGGAAGGCGCTGTTGAGGCCCATGCCGTGATCGATCATCAGCAATCGCCCCTCCAGCGTGAACGGGCTTTGCGCCGCCAGGATCACCACCCCGTCAGCGGGTGCCACAAATGGTGTGCCGCTGGCCCCGGTGGCGATATCCAGACCTGAATGATAAGCCCCAGGCGTTCCGTTATAAATCCGCTGCGAGCCGAATTTGCCGGATAGTCGCCCGGTGACCGGCCAGATGAAATTCTGCCGCCACCCATCACTTCGCGCATTGATCGCGCGGGCAGCATTGATCCGCACCAGTTCAGCCGCGCGGCGGATCTGGAAGGCTTCATCGGGCGGGGTTCCGGGGCGCGGGCCCAGCGGGATATATTCGATCTGCCAGGCGCGTGGGGCGATCACCAGCTGTTGCAGCGCCTCGCTGCCATTGGCCCGGACGATCCGCAGCCGCGCGATCGGCGGAGCATCGCGATCAAACGCTAGGAAGAAACGCCGGTCTGCCGCCAGCGGAACCGGCTTGCCATCAAGGGTCAACGATTGGGCATCATCGGGAGCGATCCCGCGCGCCCAGCCGCCCTGGGTCAGCTGCCCGGACAGCGCCAGATCAGGCGTGCTCGCCACCATCAGCGAGGCCAGCCGCGCGGGCAATATGGCAGAGATCAACTGGGTGACGGGGGCCAGCAGGTGGCTCGCGCTGCAACTTCCCAGCGATAGCAGCCCTGCCGCGCCCAGCGCAGCCAGCAAGCCAGGCCTCACACCAATCCCAGCAGGCGCCTGGTCGCAATCTCGGCGCTGGCATAGGCTTCCTGGCGGGTGACGCTCCAATAGCGCAGCGCTTCAAGCGGCACCGCCTCGGCGCTGACCGCGCAGATCACGTGGTTGCCCGGGCTCAGCACGCGAAAGCTGTTGGGCTGGTAAAACAGGGTTGCGGCGCGTTCGCCTGAGGACATCAGCATGGGCGGAGATTAGCCGAAGCTGCACCTTAAAGCAATTTGCCCTGCTCGGGCGAGGGCGGGCGCGGTTTCGCGGTGGGGCGCGGCAGGATGCCTTGAACCGGAGCCACCCCCAGCTCGCCATCGCGGAAATGGAGGACCAGCGCCGCTTCCTTCGCGGCGGCGGCGCGATCGACCAGCGTACGCCCATCCGGCCCGGTGACCTGCACATAGCCGCGCTGCAAAATCCGCACCGGATCAAGTGATCGCATCAGCTTGGCGGTGCCATCCAGCCGCTGGCAGGCGCTTTGCAGCCGCGCGGTGAGCAGTGGCAGCGAAATCCGCCCTTCCTGCCGCTGCAGCCGTCCGCGCGCCAGCACGATCCCGCCGCCCAGGCCCCGCCGCAACCGCTCACCCAGATCATCAAGCCGCTGGGCATAGGGGCTGAGCAGCGCCTCGGCGCGGGGCAGGCGCTGAACCCGCGCCGCCAGCCGCTCGCGCCCCAGGCTGACCGGGCGAACCACCGCGCGGCGTTTGCGCAGGCCCAGCTCTGCCAGCTGAGCGAGCAGCTCCTCACGCACCGGCACTGCAATCTCGGCAGCGGCGGTGGGGGTTGGCGCGCGCAGATCGGCGGCGAAATCGGCCAGTGTGGTGTCTGTCTCATGGCCGACTGCGGAAATGACCGGGATCGAACAATCGGCAATCGCGCGGACCACGACTTCTTCGTTGAAGGCCCACAGATCCTCGATCGAGCCGCCGCCGCGGGCGACGATGACCAGATCCGGGCGCGGGACGCCGCCGCCGGGCTCGATCGCAGAAAATCCGCGCACCGCAGCCGCGATCTGTTCAGCCGAACCCTGCCCCTGGACCAGCACTGGCCAGACCAGCACATGGCTGGGAAAGCGATCGGCAAGACGATGGAGGATATCGCGGATCACCGCCCCGGTGGGAGAGGTGACCACCCCGATCACCCGGGGCAGGAACGGCAACGCACGCTTGCGCGCCGCATCGAACAGCCCTTCCCCCTCAAGCCGCGCCTTGGTCTTGGCGAGCAGCGCCAGCAACGCGCCCTCGCCCGCGATCTCCATCCGCTCGATCACGATCTGATAGGTCGAGCGTCCGGGATAGGTGGTGAGCTTGCCAGAAACGATCACCTCGATCCCGTCCTCGGGAAGAAACGCCAGCCGCTGAACGCTGCCGCGCCACATCACCCCATCGATCCGCGCGCCTTCATCCTTGAGGCTGCAATACAGATGCCCCGAGGCCGGGCGTTTGACCCCGGAAAGCTCACCGCGTAGCCGCACAAAACTGAACCGGTCTTCGACCGTCCGTTTGAGGATCGCGGATATCTCGCTGATCGACAGTGGAGCAGCGTTGTCGCCGCTCGCGTCCTTCGCTACCAGCCCGCCAGCAGTTTCATCGGAATAAGGCGTGGCGTCGGGCATGAACATCCTGTTGCTTGGATCGGGCGGGCGCGAACATGCGCTGGCGTGGAAGCTGGCGCAATCCCGATTGCTGTCCGAACCGGGCACAAAATTATTCGCAAGCCCCGGAAATCCCGGAGTGGCCGAATATGCCGTGCTGGTAGCGCTGGAGCTGAGCGACCATGCCGCAGTGACCGCCTTTTGCGAAGCAGAGCAGATCGGCCTGGTCGTGATCGGCCCCGAAGCGCCGCTGGTCGATGGGCTGGCCGATACACTGCGCAGCGCCGGCATCGCTACCTTCGGCCCGGGCAAGGCGGCGGCGCAGCTGGAAGGCAGCAAGGGTTTTACCAAGGATCTATGCGCACGGGCGGGCATCCCGACCGGAGCCTATGTCCGCGTGACCGGCGCGGCAGAGGGGCTGGCCGCGCTGGACGGTTTCACCATCCCCGTGGTGATCAAGGCCGATGGGCTGGCCGCAGGCAAAGGCGTCACCGTCGCTCTGACCCGCGCCGAAGCGGAAGACGCGCTCCGCGAAATATTCACCGGGCGGTTCGGGGAAGCCGGGGCCGAGGCGGTGATCGAGGAATTTCTGGACGGCGAGGAAGCCAGCTTCTTTGCGATCACCGATGGCAGCACGATCATTCCGTTCGGATCGGCGCAGGATCACAAGCGCGTGGGTGAGGGCGATACCGGCCCCAACACCGGCGGGATGGGTGCCTATAGCCCCGCTCAAATCCTGACCCCGGCGCTGGAGGGTGAGGCAATGACCCGGATCATCGCACCGACCGTGCAG
>JAYVKX010000010.1:0-3811 GCA_043768005.1 Novosphingobium sp.
AACACCTCCACTATGGCACATCGATGCCGTCGGGGGGCGTCCACCCCATCACCCCGAGGCGGACAGTCCCTCAAAGCAATCCATTCCCCGAAAGCGGACGTTAGCGGCGACTCCTCAGCGGCCGACGAACAAACCGGCGATCGGCAGCCAACCGGTGGCGTGGTAGATCAGCAAGGTCGCCAACTCCCCAGCGATAATTGCGGGAACCCCCAGTAGGTACACCGAGTGCACCCGGCCGCGCGTTGCGAGATCGTAAGCAACTGCTCCGGCGAGGATAAGGTTTGTGCCCATGAACGTGTTGGCGATCATCCCCCCGAGATCGTCGCCAAAGGCGTTGAGCAGCGCGTCGCCCCACCAGCGCGCGTAAGCTGCGCCGACAATCACCGTGGTGGCGAGCAGGATCATTCGCTTGTGAGCGGGCGGGTTTTTGCGGAGCAGCAATGCGATCGATGCCAGCACGCCGAATGTCACAAGATCAAAGATGGGTATGATGAAAAATGGGAAGTCGCTCTTCCCATGATCGAAGCGAAACCTTTGTCCGAAGATCTCCGAGACGTAGCCTGACACCAACATCAGTGGCAGCAGTGCAAATCCCGCGAGCCCTAGGAGCTTATGCTGATGGGTCCTCAATCTGCGAACCAGCACGATCTGAATGGTGAGCAACGCGAGCCATCCGACGAAGGCGAAAGCATGGATTTGCAAGATCAATGGGGCTGCATATTGCGCTTCGCCAGCCATGCGCGTGGTCACTGCTGGCGCGAACCCCATCAAGACGCCAAGCCAACAGACGATCAGGAAGATCAGAAAGAAATTGCGATCTGCCCAGTGGAATGCAGCAAATGTCCGCACTCCAGGCCCCGGTAAGGCGGCGCCGTCGGTCGTCGGAAGATCAGGTGCCATCTGGTTTCCCCCCAAAGACTGAATAGGCACTCCCGCGGATTTTGCCATAGTGAAAAAATCGCCGTAAAAACGCGAGGCTCGTCGCCGATCTACTTGGATCTGCTTGCCAGCCCATTCCAGAAATTCGCCGTGATTGATCAGTTGCCTAAAATAGGACAGTCGGCTTGCCAGATCAATTGCGGATTAGGCGAAACCAAAGCGTCACAGACGAATGTGGTCATCAACGACATTTCGAGCAGCTATCGCTATTTCCCCCGTGCTGGGGAGAAACTACTTAGCCAGCCCTGCCAGCTTGCCCTGATCAATCGACGCTATCCCAGCCTTCGGTTCGTCGATACTTTCCGCATCACCCTCAGCGGTAATCATGAAGCGCCCGCCGACCTGCGGGTGAACTCGCCATTGTGGTTCTTGTTGTTCCACTTCTCGATTTGCATTTGCCCATCCACCGTGGTCGCGCGTTCGTATCCATCAGCATCTTCGCGGCTGTGCTGGGCGCCCACGGCACTGCCGATCCCGGCCAGCGCGCCGAGGCCCGAGGAATCGATGATCTTAAGGTGAATGGTTTTTTCTCCCTGGGTGTAGGTCGCATCGGCCTCCGTGCCCATCTGGCCCATCGCGTTGGTTTCCAGCGCGGTGCGCGTGTATCCGCCGAGGTTAGCAGGGAACAGCGTTTGGAGCTTCGTTCCATCGATCGGCTTCACCTGGCCGTCGGCAGCTGCCTGCATCTGTTTGGTCGCCGCATCGATCTTGCCTCCGTCAATCGTCCCAACGCCCGGAATGGTGAGCACGCCCGATGAGTCGGAGGCTGCGATGGCGGGTCCGCTGCCTAGCCCGAACAGGCCAACGACCGACGCAGTGACCGAACCGACAACGAGGTAGAGCACGATCGCGCAGACAATCGTTACCGCTGTGTATGCCACAGTCTCGCCTGTGGGACCTTCATCAGCGGCGCAGCGCCGGTGTAGAACAGGTTAAAGTGTATAGAGCCCGGCGAGCCCCAGCAGCCCCAAGCCAGGGATCAGCTGGAAAATTCCGGCAAGCCAAGCCGCAAAACTGGAGAAAACTACCAACTTGAAGGCATTGGGGCGGTTCGCGGCACCGCTGAATTTCGGAGCGAGGAAATCGGCGATCAGTGCCAGTACGATGACCCCGATAATTCCCAACACATAGCTGACGATCAGGGTGGAGATACCGGCCATGATCCCGGGACGGTAGGAAAAGCCGAATGCTCCGTAGCCGAACAGTTGTCCGCGCAGGAACATCGCCAGCGGACCGAGTGCAGCCAGCGGGATTGCATATTTCGTGATTAGTTCACCGGGCGAAGCTGGCTCGATGGCAATGGCCGGCCAAGTCTGGGCCGGCTTCAGCAAGATATCCTTGGCGCGCTGGATCAGGCCGACGCTGACGCCTGGCTGGGTGCTATCGTTCATGTCCGTGCCCTTCGTGAGAATGGGATTTGCGAAGACGACCCTGATTTATGAGAGCATCACACTACAATTCGCGCAGTTTGACCAGTCTGTGCTGCACGTGCCAAGCGGCGTATTGGAAAACATCGCGTTTCACTTCTTGCGAATCCTGCCGCAACGCCGGATTACGGCTTGGGTGCCAAGGATGTCGCCAAGCAGGATGGATTGCTTGCAGCGCAAGCTGGCTCGGTGACCGGGCTGGCTCTCTCGGCGCTAACGGTAAAGTCCGGCTACCAACCCAAATGCACCATTGCGGATGATCAATAAGCGAACCGGAAGCGGACATAGCTCTATGGCTCGTTTGACGAGAGCGCCAAACGGGACCCATTTTGCATTTCGTCCGCCATGGTCAGCTTGATTGCCGTGCAATTTCCTAAGTGGTAGGTGTTCAGTGCCAAATATGGTCAGCAAGAGGATGCCGGGATCATGACAAGCCACGCATACAGAGTGGGTTCAGCGGTATTTGCATTCGTGGCGGTATCGACGGTCCTGCCGCAACGCGCCGTCGCACAGTCCCTGGAAGCGCTTGATCAGTTGGTGTTGGCCAGCGCCAAGCCTGCAGACGGACTGGCGCTCGCTCGGTCCCAAGCGAGTTCGGGTGCCTTGCTCGATGCGTTGGCATCACTCGAACGCGTTTTGTTGACCGATCCCGCTAACAGACCCGCCCAGTTGCTCCATGCGAGTATCCTGTGCCGGATCGACGATCGGGATGGTGCGGCTGCCGAATTCGCCAGGTTGAAGTCCAAGGATTTCAAGAAGTCGGAATGGGTTGCCGCGCGGGCTGCGTGTGCGGCAACCGCAGCGTCTCCGCAAGGAGCTACAAAATGAAAATACCGGTAATAAGGACCAGGGCCCGACATTTGCAGCCGGGCCTGCTAGCTGCTGGTGCGGCCTTAGCAATGCTGAGCGGGGCAAGCGTCAGCGCCCAGAGTAGTCCGACACAAATCGGCATTGCCGCAGCGGTGGTCAGCGAGGTCAAGCTGAGCAGCGCCCAATCGCCCAAACCCAAGCCCGTTTCAGTCCGCCAACGGATCGCCCTGGCCGACTTGATCCAGACCGGCAAGGGCGGCCGACTGCAAGTGTTGCTACTCGATCGTTCGACATTCACGATCGGGCCCAACTCCGTTCTTCGGATTGACCGCTTCGTCTACGATCCGTCGCGCGGGCGGACTTCGGGCACGAGTGTCGTGCGCGGCGCATTCCGCTTCATGTCCGGGCAGTCCAATCGCGGCAACAGCGCGGCGGTATCCTCGCCGGTTGCGACCATCGGCATCCGCGGAACCATTCTTGAGGGAGTGGTCGGGGAGGGCGCTCGCGAAATTGCGAAGCATGAGGATAAAGCGGTCCGCGAGGCAGATGCTGACAAGAAAACCGCGACGCTGGTGGTCTTGCGCGGACCGGGTGCGGGAACCGAGCCGGGAGCCGAAGTTGGGTCTGCCTCTGTC
>JAYVKX010000011.1:0-2157 GCA_043768005.1 Novosphingobium sp.
CCCGCTATCGAGCACTTTGCCCTTGCTGGCCGGATCGGCCCGGAACGCCTTGAGCTGCGCATCGCCGACCGTCTCGAACACCATGCCGACCAGCCACAACGCAAACCCTGCCCAGGCCAGCGGCCCGATCGCAGCGGGCGCACCGCTGGCAAGAACACCGAGCTGCGCCGGCAGGCTGGTGATGAACAGCAGCACGGCTTGCGGCGCGAACACCACAGTCAGCGCCGCGCGGGCATAGCGGCCCTGTGCGCGGGCCTTACCCAGCATCCGGGCATAGCGCGGATCCTCACCCTGCGCGCGCCAGCGGGTCAGTAGATGCAAGCCAAGCCTTACCCCCCAGACAACCGCCATCGCTGCAATCAGCCCAGCGCGCGGGCCGGGGTCGGCCAGCTGCACCCAGCTGACTGCGGCGAGCAGCGCCATCCCGGCACCCCACACCGCATCGATGAACGAGACATCACCGATCCGCGTCGCCACTTGCCATAACGCCAGCAGCGTGAGCGAGATCACCACCGCATTAACGATCAGGGCTTCACTCATGTCCGTCTCCCTCGAACGCCGCAGCTGACGCCGCAAGCCGCACAAACCGTTCGCAATCCGGCATCACCGAGCGATAGAATGCCGCGATCCGGGCCAGATCCGCGCCATAATCGCCCGTTGGCATGATCGCCGGACCAAGTCCGCCGCGCATGGTCCGGTTATCGACCCACGCGGGGACAATCGGCACCCCGGCGCGCAGCGCAATATGATAGAACCCGCTACGCCAGCTGCCATCGGTGCGCCGCGTTCCCTCGGGCGCGACGACCAGCGCCAGATCATCGCTGCGCGCAAAATGCTCAACCGTCTGCTCGACGTAATTGCTTCCCGGCTTCGAGCGATCGACCGGCAATCCGCCCATATCGTACATGAACCGCTTGAGCGGACCGCGAAACAGGCTCAGCTTGCCCATGAAGCTGGGGCTAATCCCCATCCGCCACGTCGTGCCGATGAAGAAAATGAAATCCCAATTGGTCGTATGCGGTGCCCCGGTGATAACGAATTTGCGCGCTTCTGGCCGCCCGCCTTCAAGCTGCCAGCCCTTCCAGCGATAAAGTCCTAGCACTGCTGCCTTGACCAGACGCGATAGCAAGGTGGGGCGCCGGTCATAATTGGCCTGCATGCATTCTCCCGTGTTTTGCAAATAGCCTAGCAGCTTGGCGCGTAAAAGCGAGGGGGAGCGGACACTGTTGCACTGGAGGTAAGGGCAAATTTGAGACTGAGCACGGCTCGCTTACTTTTTGGGGCAACCGTCCGGCTCGACGGTCCACATGGCGTTGGCGACTTTCCATCTTCCGTCGGCTTTCACCAGATCAAAAACATCGACGCCGCAGTGTGACCGCTGGCCATTGATATCGAACGAATATGGCGCCCAGAACACCGCGATTCCCCCGTGAACCAGAATTTTGGGCTGCCAATATTGCTCGTGCAACCGGTCTTTTCCAGTCCTGACCCGGTCGGCCCATTCGGCATTGCCGCGGCTGGTCAGCTTCATGACACCGTCCGCTTCGTGGGCCTGACGAAACGTCATGCCATCGGCCAACTGGCTTGCGACAAATGCATCGGCGTCATTCGCATTGAGGGCCGCCAGCCATTGATCGACTGCAGCTTTGACATCAGCCCGATCATCGGCCCGCGCCAAAGTGGGCGTGAACAGCAGCAACGCTGCAAACATGATGGTTTTATGCATCGTCAACTCCCTCACATCCTGAACACCCCAAACGCGGGCCGATCCGGGAAAGGTGCCTCCAGCGCCGCCGCCAGCGCCAGCCCCAGCACATCGCGCGTTTGCGCCGGGTCGATCACCCCGTCGTCCCACAGCCGCGCGGTGGCGTGGTAGGGGTTGCCTTCGTCTTCGTATTTCTGGCGGATCGGGGCCTTGAACGCTTCGACCTCATCAGCCGTCCAGCTTTCCGCATCGCGGTGGACGGTCGCCAGCACACTTGCCGCCTGTTCGCCGCCCATCACGCTGATCCGGGCATTGGGCCAGCTGAACAGAAAGCGCGGGCTATAGGCGCGGCCGCACATGCCGTAATTGCCCGCGCCGAATGATCCGCCGATCAGCACGGTCAGCTTGGGAACCGTCGCTGTCGCCACTGCCGTCACCAGCTTGGCGCCGTG
>JAYVKX010000012.1:0-9386 GCA_043768005.1 Novosphingobium sp.
CACGGCGCGGATTGGCATCGGCGATATGCTCTGCGCCCACGACTTGTGCTTCAGGCCGGGCGACAATCGCGATGGCCCCGGCAGCGATGGCGGCGGGGATAAAATCCTCGCCATTGACGGCGCTGCCCTGAAAGGCACCAAAGACGGTTCCGGGCGCAACTTTGCGGTGATCGATGGCAAAGCCGGTTACCTGGCTGCCTCCGATTTTCATTCGCCGTCTCCGCTGCCGATCAGCGGGGCGAGATCCGATATATCGACGTCGCGGGTGTCATCGGGCATCACACCCAGCAGCGGGCCGATGCGGGGAACCACCCGGCCCACGATCGGCGCGGCGTTCCAGGCGGCGGTGCGCTGGCCCGAGGTGGCAGCCGTGCCCTGCGGCTCGTCCAGCATGGCGATCACCACATAGCGCGGATGATCCATCGGGAAGGCAGCGGCGAAGGTGGCGACCAGCGAGCTTTTGCGATAGCCGCCCGCCCCCGGCTTTTCGGCCGAACCGGTCTTGCCGCCAACGCGGAAGCCCGGGGCATTGGCTTTGCGACCGGTACCAAGATCCACGATCAGCCGCAGCAGCTGGCGCATACGGGCGCTGGTCGATGCTTTCCACACCCGGCGACCGGCGGCGGCATGGCCGGGTTCAATTTTTTGCAACGTGGCCGGACGCCAGATCCCGCCATTGACCATCGCCGCATAGGCCGATGCCAGATGCAGCGGGGTCACTGCAATACCGTGGCCATAGGATACGGTCATAGTGGTGATCCGCGACCAATCCCCCTTGGGCCACAGCGGGAAACCCTTAGCCGGAAGTTCAATATAGGGCCGCTCATTCATCCCCAGCGCGCGCATCGTCGCATTCAATCGCGCCGCGCCCAGTTGATCGGCAACTTGCGCGGTCACCAGATTGGACGAATGGATCAGTGCTTCGGGGATATTGAGCGAGGCACCGAAACTGTGGCTATCATGGATCTCGAAGCCCGAAACGCTGATCGGGCGGTTCGATTGATAGCGCTTGCCCATGTCAGTCACCACGCCGCTATCGATCGCAGCGGCGATGGTGATCGGCTTGAAGGTAGAGCCAAGCTCGTAAACCTGATTGGTCACGCGGTTGAAGATATTGGCATTGCCCGCCGTATCGATCAGATTGGGGTTGAATGAGGGCAGCGAGGCAAGTGCCAGGACTTCGCCGGTATCGACATCAAGGATGATCCCCGCCGCGCCCTTGGCATTGGTATCCAGCATCCCCCGGCCCAGCTCATCCTCCAGCGCGCCCTGCACCCGCGCATCGATGGATAGCATCGCGGGCGTGCCGCGGGTGGCGGGATCGGTCAGCTGCTTGTTGAAAACCTGCTCCATCCCGACATGACCCTGCCCATCAGCGCCAACAAAACCCAGAATGTGGCTGGCCATAGAACCTTGGGGATAGAACCGTTCATTTTCACGCGGGAATTCCAGCGCTGGTTCGCCAAGGGCATGAATGCGGTTGGCATCTTCGGGCAGGATCCGGCGGCGGAGATAACCGGGACGGCCCGAGGCAAGTCGCGCGGTCAGATCGGCCTGATTTTCATCCGGGAAAATCCGCACCAGCGCAGCAGCCACTTCACTGGCCGGACGGACCAGCGGCGGGCCATCGCCGCCCAGCGCCGCCGGGTTATACCACAGCGCATAGGCGGGAAAGGCGCGGGCCAGCGGCACTCCATTGCGATCAACGATATCGCCGCGCACGGGTAGCAGGGCTGATGCCATGTCCTGCCGCGCCGGGGTTTGTTCAAACAGGCCCAGCAAACAGATCCGCAGCAGCGCGGCCAGCCCGATCAGCGTGAACAGCAGCGCCACCCACAGCACCCGGAGCTTGGCCGTCAGCAGCGAGCGTTGGCGGACATTGGCAAGCTCGACCCGGCCCGAAGTAATTGCCGCAGAAACGCCCGAAGCTGAAACGGCCAGCGCATTCATTCCCGCGCACCCTCGCGCTGGGCAACATGTGACAGCCGGTCGCGCAAATTTGCGGCGGTGACTGGCTGGCGAGCGCCGTCCTTGGGCACCTCGGAAGCCATCGCCTTGCCACTAAGGGCCTCGCCAATCAGGGCCTTGCCGGTCAGCGGTGAAACCATTGCTGGAAAGCCGCTTTCTTCCAGCCCCGCTGCGCTTGCCACGCGGATCGGCGATGGCGCTCCGGCCGCTCGCGGCTTGCCCAGCGCAGCAAGCTGGCGTTCGCTTTCCAGATATTGATCAGAGGTTGGCGCTTCATAGCCAAATTCGACATCGTTCAAGGTCTTGAGCTGCTGCTGATTGGCGCGGGTTTCAAATTCGGTTTCCAGAAACAGCCGTTCCTGCCGCAGTGACACGATCTGGCGTTCAGCCAGGCGGACCTGGCTCTTCACCGCATTGGCCCGCAGGGTCAGCGCGAGGGCAATCGTCAAACCGACGCTCAGGATGATTGCCCAGCCAATCGAACGTAGCCGGTCACGGGTCAGATTCATGCTGCCCTCCTCTCGTTGCGGTCCAAATCAGTTCTTGGGGGGGCATCGGTGCGGGTGGCGGCGCGCAGCGTGGCGGAACGCGCGCGCGGGTTGCGCAGCAATTCAGCGGCAGATGGCCGGATCGCCTTGGACAGCTGGGTAAACACGGGCGCAGCGCCGGGCGCGACCTGCGGCAGATGGCGCGATGTGCTGGCAGCTGCACCGCTGGCATCGCGAAGATATTGCTTCACGATCCGGTCTTCCAGGCTGTGAAAGCAGACCACCGCCAGTCGTCCACCCGTCTTGAGCAGGAGTTCAGCTGCGGCAAGGCCGTGGTTCAGCTCGTCCAGTTCGGCATTCACATGGATGCGGATCGCCTGAAAACTGCGCGTCGCAGGATCCTTTGGCGCGCCAGGGCGATGCCCGAGTGATTTGCGGATCACCGTGGCGAGTTCGCCCGTAGTGATCAGCGGGCGTGCAGCGACGATGGCCCGGGCAACCCGGCGCGACTGGCGTTCCTCACCATAGTGGAACAGCACATTGGCGATTTCAGCTTCATCGGCGCTGTTGACGAAATCTGCGGCGCTCGGCCCGGCTTGCGCCATCCGCATATCTAGCGGGCCGTTGCTGGCAAAAGCAAAACCGCGTTCTGCCTGATCGAGCTGCATCGATGAGACGCCGATATCCATGGCAATCCCATCAACCATCGCAATCCCGGCCTCGGCCAGCCCCTCGGCCATTTCCGAAAAGCGGCGCGGGTGAAGGATCAGGCGCGGAGGATTTTCGCAGGCTTCAGCCCAGTTGCTGCCAGCGGCGATGGCATCGGGATCGCGATCAAACGCGTGGACCGTGGCCCCGGCATCAAGCAGGCGGCGGGTATAACCACCCGCACCGAATGTGGCATCGACAATCACCGCGCCAGCGGCGGGCGCAAGCGCGGCGATCACTTCATCGATCAGCACCGGAACATGTGCGGGGCCATCGGCAGGGCCGCTCATTTGCGGCTCTTCCCGGCTGAGGCTTCGGCACAAAGCATGGCGCAGGCCGCCTGCGCGCCTTCCCATCCAGTGCCCATCTGGGTGATTTCAGCAGGATTCCACAGGGCGAAGAAATCACCGGCACCCTGAAAAAACAGCCCCTCGCCCACCCGACCAAGATCGAGCAGATGTTCGGGCAGGACAAACCGGCCGCTGTCATCGAACGGGACTTCGGTAAAGCCGAACAGCTGGATCTTGCGCAGATCACGGTCAAAATCCTGGCCGCGCTGGATGGCGAGCATTTCTTCGCGGTCGATCTGGGTGGTAAAGGCATCTTTGCGCGACAGGCCAAAGCCGGTCAGGCAGTTCCAGCGTTCATGCTTGGCCAGACACAGGGTGCGATTGCCATCGGAGGATTCGCGAACCGATTTGCGAAATTGCGGGGGCAGCACGAACCGGCCCTTTTCGCCGCGAAGCGAAAAGCCTTGACCGCTGTAACTGATCCCCTGCCCCTCCATTCGTCCTGCCTCAACCCTGGGATTGCTCCCGAACCCGCACAAATATCTCCCTAACCCGGCCGCGCGCCCTCGCGGCCAGCTCACCCTTTGCGGGTGCGGCTTGTAAATCAGGTGTCGATGAACATGGGTCTTAACCCGGCAATTCGGGGGATGGAAGGGAAAACTGCGGGAAATCACGGGATAGAACGGTAAATAATTGATTTACCATGATTCGAATCTTGAATGAGTAGAGCTTATTCACCCTCGTTTTCTATTTGTTCCGCATGAAAATCAGACATTTAGAGCGCGAATCTGCGACGCTTTGGGAATCGTCCCGCAATTTCCCCGAAATGCGTGGATCAATGGGCCGCGAAAGCCGCTGTCAGCAGCCAGTCAAACGCGCTGCGGCGGGTGCCGTCTTGATCATCAGCATCAAGCAAGGCGGCATCGGCCAGTGCGATCACCCTGCCTTTGCCGATGCCGCAGCTTACCGCCAGCCCATCCGCCCAGCTGCGGCAGTCTGCTCCACCGTTCAGCTGGAAACGGCCCGCCAGGTTAACCGGAACGGCCACTCCCATCACCTGGGCCTGCCGTTCCCCAAAAATCTGGGCATCATCAAACTCAAGCCGCAACCCCCACCGCGTCAGGATCGGGGACAACAGCACCACCGCCTGAGGCCGGCGCCGATCAGCGATGCCGAAGTTCGATTCCGCTGTCAGCGCCGGGTCAGCAAGGAGCAGCAATTTGCCCCCTCCCGTCACCCAAACATCCAGCGCGACATTTTCAGCCGGGCTAAATGGACGCGGCTGCGCGATGACCAGCCGGGTCAGCCCGGAACTGGCCAATTCATCCAGCCGGTCAAGCGGAACAATGTCTCCGCGCGCCATAAGCGCAGCCTTGGCCCAGTGCGGCGGCGTATCGGAATTGAGCAGTCCGGCCACATCCGGCGCTTCGTTCCACAGGATCGGCAGGCTGGTGAACAGCCCCAGCGGTTTGCGTTGTCCATCAGCGCCGCTCGAAATCAGCCAGCCGCCTGCCCCCACCACCACCAGCACGGCACACAGGATAACGCGAAACCGCTTAGCGGGAATCATTGCCGGGATCGGAACTAGGCGAATTTGACGCGCCGCCATCGGCCGAGGGAACCACGCCGATATCGGCCAGCGGATCAGTTTTCGCTCCTGCATCCGCGCTTTGCGCAGACTGGGGTGAGCCGCCGGTGGCTTCATCGGCCATCCGCGCACGGTCCATGATGATATTGGCAAGGCCAACCAGCAGCAGCATTGCAGCAAGGCCAAACATCCCCACCTGCAGGCGCTGCACCGCCTCCCCGCGCATTTCCCGCGCAGTGGGCGGCACGAAATGCAAGGGATTGGCGACAGGCGGATTGGCCCCTGCTTGCACAACTGTTGTGGATGGTTGGGTAGCCATTGAGAAGTTGATTACCCGATCAAGCCGGCCAAGGGAAGGCTCACTGAAGCCAGGGGAAGACCGGCAGACCCTTTGCCCGCAGCCATTCGGCATTGTAGAGCGAGGAGAGATAGCGAAAACCTGTGTCGCACAGGATCGTTGCCACACGAGAGCCTTTCCCTAGCTGCCGGCCCAGTGCCACCGCTCCTGCCACATTGATGCCAGACGACAGGCCCAGACACAGCCCTTCATCCTGCAGCAGCCGTGCAACCCATTCCAGCCCTTCCTCATCCGAGATGCGGAACTGGGCATCGATCGGCGCGCCATCCAGATTGGCTGTAATCCGGCCCTGCCCGATCCCTTCGGCAACCGAGCTGCCCTCTGCCTTCAATTCGCCGTGCGCGTAAAAATTGAACAAGGCCGCGCCGTGCGGATCGGTCAGCGCGATGGTCACATTCTCGTCAAACGCCTTGAGGCCAAGCCCCACCCCGGCGATCGTCCCGCCTGTCCCCGCCGAACAGGTAAAGCCATCGATCCGGCCATCCATCTGCCCCCAGATCTCAGGCGCGGTGCTTTCGATATGGGCCTTGCGATTGGCGACATTATCAAACTGATTGGCCCAGACCGCGCCCGCAGTCTCTTCGGCCAATCTGCGCGAAGTGTGGACAAAATGCCCCGGATTGGAAAAGGGCGCGGCGGGAACCAGCACCAGCTCTGCGCCCAGCGCGCGCAACGTATCCATCTTTTCGCGCGATTGGGTTTCGGGCATGACGATTACCGTCTTGTAGCCCAGCGCATTGGCAACCAGGGCAAGGCCAATCCCGGTGTTGCCCGCAGTCCCTTCTACAATCGTTCCGCCGGGCTTCAGTGTTCCGCGCGCTTCGGCATCGCGGACGATCCACAGCGCTGCCCGGTCCTTGACCGAGGCCCCTGGATTGACAAATTCACACTTGCCCCAGATCTCGCAGCCCGCCGCTGCACTCGGCCCCTTCAGCAGGACGAGCGGCGTATTGCCGATTAGTTCGAGCGTGTTGTTTACTGCAATGGGACCAGTCATGGCCCACGACCTAAGATCGCGCGGAGCCGCGTGCAACGGAATTGCGCTTTGGCCCGCTAAAGATCAATCTTCAGGTGCGATTATAACGCGCAAGCCGTCCAGCACGGCGCTCATCTGCACTTGGCATGACAGGCGCGAAAATTCGCCGCGATGATCTGAACTGTCGAGCAAATCATTCTCATCTTCGCTCATCGCTGGAAGCTTGTCTGCAAAAGCAGGATCGATCTGGATGTGACAGGTGGCGCAGCTGCAGCAGCCGCCGCACAGCGCCAGAAGCTCGTCAAAACCGCTGTCCCGGATAGCTTCCATCACCGATAGCCCGGCCGCAGCCTCTATCGTCTTTTCTTGTCCTGCGCGATTGACCACTACCAGCTTCGGCATGCCCAGCTTCCTTTTTCAATAGCGCCTGTTCGCGCTTTGGCCGGGCTGCTAATGGCTGTCGTTTCCTTTGGCAAGCGGGCGTGAAGCAGATGGGTCTCAGTGCGGCAGCAATCAAGACGGGACTGGATGCGCTGGCGGCGCAAGAACCAGCCATGGCGCAGGCGCTGGAGCGGGCCGGATATCCCGAACCACGGATCCGCGCGCGCGGCTATAATACTTTGTTGCGAACCATAGTGGGCCAGCAGGTCAGTGTCGCGGCAGCGGCCTCTGTCTGGAACAAGCTTGAGGCGCTGCTGGGCGATGGCGTCCTGCCCGAGGACTTGCTGTCCGCCGATTTCGACGCCCTGCGTGCCTGCGGTTTTTCGCGGCAGAAACAAGGCTATGCGCGGTCTCTGTGCGAGCTGGTCGTCTCAGGCGAGCTTGATCTTCACTCCCTGCCCGATGGCGATGAAGACGCGATTGCCGAGCTGACCCGGATCAAGGGCATCGGGCGCTGGTCGGCCGAAATCTATCTGCTGTTCGCCGAAGGGCGCGAAGATATCTGGCCCGCTGGCGATCTGGCGGTGCAGGCCGGACTCCACAAAATTCTGGGGCTGGCTGAGCGGCCCGATGAAAAAGCCACCCGCGCATTGGCCGAACCCTGGCGGCCACACCGGGGCGCTGCCGCTATTTTCACCTGGCATTGCTATAACAATCCAGCACTGTAAGTTTCATTCCCGAACGGATTCGGGGGAACGACAGAGTGACGCAACGCAAGGCCATTTTCATTACTGGCGGCGGATCAGGTATCGGCCGCGCGGTGGCGCAGCTGTTTGGACAGAACGGTTGGTTCATCGGCCTGGCTGACATCGACGAGGCCGGGATGGCCGAAACCGAGGCGTTGTTGCCCGGCGGCTACAGCTTCTCGGTCAAGCTTGATGTGCGCGACCGGGCTGCATGGGATACTGCTCTTGCCGCGTTTTCGGTCGCTGCAGGGGGCCGCATCGATGTGCTGTTCAACAATGCCGGGATCCCGCTGGGCGGGCTGATCGTGGAAAATTCCACGGTCGAGATTGAGCGCTGCCTTGATATCAACCTCAAGGGCGTGATCTTTGGCGCGCAGGCGGCCTATCCGCATCTCAAACAGGCCGGGCCCGGCAGTTGCCTGCTCAATACCGCCAGCGCTGCAGGGATCTATGGCACCGGCGGGGCTTCGATCTATTCCGCCACCAAGTTCGGAGTGCGCGCGGTAACCGAAGCACTTGACGCTGAATGGGCGGCAGACGGCATCAAGGTCTGTTCACTGATGCCCAGCTTCATCGATACCCCGCTGCTCGATCACGCCCCTAATCACGGCAGCAATGAAGCAATCAGGGGCCGGGTGCTGGATGCCGGGCTTGAACTGACCCCGGTTAGCGAAGTTGCCCAGGCTGCCTGGGACGCGGCCCACAGTGAAAAGTTGCACAATGTGGTTGGAAAAACCGCTAGGAAACTGGCCTTTGGTGCCCGCTGGCTGCCGGGCAGCTTGCGCAAAAACGCCCGATCAATGAGCCGCGCGCTGGGTTAGATCATCCCTGCAATCGCCGCCGCCATCGCGGCATCGCGCGCGCTAAGCCCGCCGGCATCGTGGGTGGTGAGGGTGATTTCCACCCGGTTGTAGACGTTGAACCACTCGGGGTGGTGATCCGCCTTGTCTGCATAAAGCGCCACACGGGTCATGAAGCCGAAAGCTTCGTTGAAATCGCCGAATTTGAATGTCCGCTCGATCGCGAGGCGGTCAGCGCGCAGTTTCCAGCCGGGATAGGCTGCTAGCAGCGCATCACGCTCGGCATCGGACAGGCGGGGAATGGACATTCTGGTTCTCCTTGCCCTGGCTCTCCTTGGCATGCCGTATCCTTTCCCCTATCGCGGCGACCCATGCAAGTATGCCGCCTCTTCGCGACTGACCTGGCCTGCCGCCGCGGCGAGCGTGTGCTGTTTCGTGGGCTGTCGCTGGCGCTTGGCCCGGGCGAGGCAGTACAGATCAGCGGAGCCAACGGGATCGGCAAATCAAGCCTGCTGCGGATCCTTGGCGGTTTGTTGCCCGCCTTTACGGGCAAGGTGGAGTATGCTGGGAAAATTGGTCTGATTGACGAGCACCCCGCATTTGACCCGCATTTGCCGTTGGGCCGTGCGCTTGGTTTCTGGGCAGATTTCGACCGCATTGGGTTCCTTGCCCGCGAAAGCAGTTCCGACCGGCTTGGCATTGGTGATCTGCTTGATGTGCCGGTGCGATATCTCTCGACCGGCCAGAAAAAGCGTGCGGCACTGGCCCGGCTGATCGGCCAGAACGCGGCACTATGGCTGCTTGACGAACCGCTCAACGGGCTTGATCGCGCGGCGGTGGCGCTGGCCGAGAAACTGGCGGCAGTGCATCTCGCAGGCGGAGGTATTTGCGTGATTGCATCGCACCAGCCGTTTGCCTTGGCGGGAATGCAGCAACTGGCGCTGGAGGACCATGCGCCATGATGGCTCAGCTCTTCGCCATCCTGCGCCGCGATCTTGGCCTGCTGCTGCTGGGCGGGCGCAAGGGCGGCACCTTGCAGCCGCTGCTGTTTTTTCTCTCCGTTGCCATGCTGTTTCCCTTCGC
>JAYVKX010000013.1:0-9198 GCA_043768005.1 Novosphingobium sp.
ACCTCGCCCACCCGCGGCCAGAAGGCGCGCGTCCGCGTGGTCGCCCCCCATTTCTATGACATTGCAGGGGAGCGTTACCGTGACTGATGTGACGATCACCGCGCTGCCTGCGGCCCCGCTGCACGCGTTCGAAATCTGGAGCAATCCGGCGGAGGTCGCCAGGCGGTTCAAGGCCGCTACCGGCTTTGCGCTCCCGCCTTCGGGGCGTTCCGATGGCAGCGATACTCTCCGGCTGATCCGCTATGAGCCGACCGTCTGGCTGGTTGAGGGTGATAGTCCCGCGCTCGCCGCAATCCTGGCCGATGACGGCGCGCTGACTGCCATCGGCGGCGGGATCGTCCGCGTCCGCCTGTCCGGCCCGGGCTGGCGCAGCCTGCTGATGGAGGGCGGGGTGTTCGATGCCGAAGCGCCCGACTTCGCGCCGGGCTGCAGTGCTGCAACGATCATCGATCAGGTCAATCTGCGCCTCTATGTGATGAGCGAAAGCGCCTGCATCGCCTATGTCCCGCTGAGCTATGCGGAGGACATGATCCACTTCTGGGAAACCGCTGCCAGAACCTTGGCATAGGCCCTATTCAGTGCCTGCATGCCGCAGTTCCATCCCTCGCGCGTGACGGCGCTGAAAGCCTTTCCACAGCGTAATTCCTGCCCCACCCGGACTATAGGCACCCCACGGCGTGTCGGCGGGCGCATTCCAGGTGCCTTGATCCGAGCTGACCGCCGGAACATCCAGATAGGCGGAAAACCCGGACTGCCCGCGCAAATGCCAGCCCAGAAACGCGGTGATGAAGTGCAGATTGATCGCATTCAGCCGGTCTTGCCGCCAGATCGGATCCTCGAACCAATCGATATCCCAGACCGTGCCGCGCATTTGCGGCGGGACGGGATTGAGCGCTATCGAATGGCCTGCTTGCCGATAGGTCAGCAGATAGCGATCCGAGCGGACCGCGCCATTGAACACCGCTATCGCGCCCTGCTGGTAATCGACCACCGGATCGGCATCACCCTGGATCAGCAGCAGCGGCGCGGTGAGCGCGGCCAGGCCTGTTACCCCCCACGCGCTGCGCGGCGATCCGCCCGCCGGGGCCAGCGCGACAATCGCCTTGATCCCCGGCACGGCGATCGCCGCAGCACCATCGCCGCCCCGCGCCAGCCGTTTTAGCCAGCCGCCGGGCACCAGCGCCATATTCGGCCCACCGGGATCAAGGCTGGCCCCGCCCGCTGTCAGCACGCCATAGCCGCCCTGCGAATAGCCGATCAGCGCCACCTTGGCCGGATCGATTTCTGCGCCCAGCCGCGCGCGCAGCTCTGCTGCGACAAAGGCGATGTCGCGCGGCCGGTTAAAATTGGGCACCGCCCGGGCCTCCGCCGAAATTACATAGGGGTTGGGATCTTCATGGTGGATCGCAGCTACCACATAGCCTTTGGACGCAAGGTTTTCGGTCAACCAGCTCATTGCCGCAGGCGCATTGCTGTAGCCGTGCGAGACGATCACCAGCGGATGCCCCTTGCCGCGCGGCGGCGCGCCAGGAATGGCCAGGCCCGGCACCGTGAACCGGACTGCGCGGAGCGGTGGCTCGCCCCAGAAGCTCGCCTCATAGATTGCGGTTTTCTGCTGGCGACTGGCCTTTGCAGGATACCACAGATCAACCCGCAGGGTCCGGTCATGCAGCGCAATTGTGCCGTTGACGGGATCAGGCTTCAGCAAATCGGGCTGCAACCGGTGGACCAGCCGCAGGCTGCGAAAGCCGACCGTATCTGGCCCAAGCGCCGCCAGCTCTGGCGCGTCCACCCCGGGAACGCTGGGCAGGGTGCGGCTGTCTGCCAGCGCGCCCGGCACCAGAACCGCCAGCAGCCCGGCCAGCGCGATGCGGATCAAGCGTGCCATACCAGCTGCTGCGCAAGCCACGGATACCGATCGATCAGCGGCGGAAATGTGGTTTCGCGCAGTTCGCGTGCGCAGAGCCTGGCCATTTGTCCCGGCAGTTCGCCCAGCTCTCCCGCGCGCGCCACCACCTGGACCATCCGCGAAAACCGGCCTCGCGTCATTGGCTCCAACCGGGTCTGACGCAGCAATTCTGGCGCAGCAGACAGGCAGACAGGCGAAGTGATTGTCCAGCCATGGCCAGCCGCGACCAGTGCCAGCTGCTGGTGCGACGATTCGATTTCGACCACGTGCGGCAGCCCCAGCTTCATCCGCAGCACCTGCCGCTCGATCTGCTGACCCATCCCGGTCATCCGCGAAAACCGGACGAAGGGCAGATCGGGCAAGTTATGATCGATGTCGAATGTCTGCTTATATTGCGCGGGCAGAACGATGATAAAGCTTTCCTCGAACACCGGATGCAGCTCAACATTGTCGCGGTGTTCAAGGTTGAAGCTGCCGCTGATCAGCATATCGATATCGCGCGCCAGAAACTCGCCCTGATGCTCCATCGAAATGCCCGACCGGATCCGCCACCGCTCGGCCCGGTCGCCCAGCCCGGAAAGGATCGGAGCGGTCAGTTGGTTGGCAAGACTGAACGACATCGCCACGGTGACGCTGGCCTGGGGCAGATTGGCCCCTTCGCGCACCTCGTCATAGGTGGTGCGGGCCAGCGCGATCAGCCGCTTGCCGCGTTCGAACATCGATCTGCCACTGGTGGTCAGCCCCAGCGGACGCATCGACCGATCGAACAGCGGCGCGCCGACGCTGGATTCAAGCTTGGCGATGGTCTGCGAAACCGCAGACTGGGTGACCTGCAAATGGATTGCGCATTGCGACATCCCGCCCAGCTCGACGGTCATCACAAACACTTCGAGCGCGTGAAGATCAAACTCCTGCGGCAATTTCACCGTGCTGCAGCTCCCCTCGGCTGACCCATGCCAGACCACATCATTATCATAACTTATGCTTACACGATCCGGTCAGTAATATGGCCATGCGTTTTTGGCATTGCCCGCCGCGCGGCTCATCGCTGCGCGGTCTGCCAGTTTTCCGCGATGTAATAGGGCGCGTTCGAGCGGGCGAGCAGCGGTTTGCCCAGGATATGATCCGCGCCCTTTTCACCGATCATGATCGTCGGCGCGTTGAGATTTCCGGTGGTGAGCGAGGGCATGACCGAACTATCGACCACCCGCAAACGCTCTATCCCGATCACCTTGAGCTCGGGATCGACCACCGCCATCGGATCGCCCACCGCCCCCATCTTGCAGCTGCAGGACGGGTGATAGGCGCTTTCGACCTTGGCGGCGATGAAGGCATCGATCTCGGCATCGCTGGTAACATCGGCGCCGGGCTGGATTTCGCGGCCCCGATAGGGCGCGAAGGCCGCCTGCTGGAAAATCTCACGGGTCAGCCGCACACAGGCGCGCATTTCCTCCCAATCGTCGGCATGGCTCATATAGTTGAAACGGATCACCGGTTTGTCGCGCGGATCGGGTGAGCGCAGCGTCACACTGCCCCGGCTTTTTGTCCGCATCGGGCCGACATGGGCCTGAAAACCATGCTCATGCGCCATGCTGTTGCCATCATAGCTGACCGCCAGCGGAAAGAAATGGTACTGGATATCGGGATAGCGGATCCCCGCCCGGCTGCGGATAAAGCCGCAGCTTTCAAAATGGTTGGTCGCGCCAAGACCATTGCGGAACAGCAGCCAGCGCCCCCCGATCAGCCCCTTCGCAATCAGGCCCATCGCCGGGTAGAGCGAGACCGGCTGGGTGCAGGCCATCTGGAAATAGAACTCCAGATGATCCTGCAAATTGGCCCCGACGCCCGGCCGATCCGCGATCACCGCAATGCCATGTTCGCGCAGCTCGCCCGCCGGGCCGATCCCGGATAGCTTGAGCAACTGGGGCGTGTTGATCGGCCCGCCCGACAGGATTACTTCGCGGCCCGCGCGAAGCTGATGCAACTTCCCGCCACGCTCATATTCGATGCCCACCGCCACTTTGCCGTCCAGCAGCACCCGGGTGGCCAGCGCATGGGTGATGACTTTCACCCCCGCGCGCTTCATCGCCGGGCGCAGATAGGCCTTGGCTGCGCTGCACCGCGCGCCATGGCGCACGGTCATGTCCATCCGGCCAAAGCCTTCCTGCTGCGCGCCGTTGATATCCTCGCTCACCGGATAGCCGGCCTCGTGCGCCGCATCGATCCACGCCTGATAGAGCGGATTTTTGAGCGGGCCATAGCGGGTATCCAGCGGGCCATCGCCGCCGCGATAGGCATCCCCGCCCAGGGCATGGCGCTGGGCGCGTTTGAAGTAGGGCAGCACCTGGGCATAATCCCAGCCGCTTGCGCCTTCTTCCACCCAGCGTTCGAAATCAAGCGGATTGCCGCGCACATAGACCAGCCCATTGATCGAGGATGAGCCGCCCAGCCCCTTGCCGCGCGGGGTGTGCAGCCGCCGCCCGCCCAGATGCGGCTCGGGCTCGCTTTCATAGTGCCAGTTGTATTTCTTCGTATTCATCGGGATCGCCAGCGCGCTGGGCATCTGGATGAATACGGAAGCGTCCGATCCGCCAAATTCCAGCACCACCACGCTATGGCCCGCCGCACTCAGCCGGTCCGCCAGTACGCAGCCTGCGGAACCCGCGCCGACGATGATGTAATCGAATGCCTCAGTATGGGGCATCGATCGGCTCCATCGCGACATAGACGCTTTTCAATTGCGTATAATGCTCGATCGCGGCGCGGCCATTTTCGCGGCCCATCCCGGATTGCTTGTTGCCCCCAAACGGCAGCTCGATCGGCGTGATGTTATAGGTGTTGATCCAGCAGGTGCCGGCATCAAGCTGGGCAATCACGCGGTGGGCGCGGGTCAGATCATTGGTGAAAATCCCCGCCGCCAGCCCGAAATCGGTATCATTGGCGCGGGCGATCACCTCTGCCTCATCGGTGAAATCGAGTACCGCCATTACGGGGCCGAAGATTTCCTCGCGCACGATGGCCATAGCATCGGTGCAACCGGTGAAAATGGTCGGCTCGACAAAGGCGCCCCGCGCCAGATCGCCGCGGGTCACGCGGTGGCCGCCGGTCAGCAAGGTCGCGCCTTGCGCCACCCCCTGTGCGATATAGCCCAGCACCTTGTCCATATGCGCTGCCGAGATCAGCGCGCCCATATGGGTGGCGGGATCAAGCGGATCGCCAACCACCATCGCCTCGGTCCGCGCCTTGAGCTTGGCGAGGAAAGCATCGCGCACCGCGGCGTGGACGAACACCCGCGTCCCATTGGTGCAAACCTCGCCCGCAGAATAGAAATTGGCGAGCAGCGCGCCCGAAACCGCCTCGTCCAGATTGGCGTCCTCGAACACGATCAGCGCCGATTTACCGCCCAGTTCCAGCGTCACATATTTAAGCGTGCCCGCCGCATCGATCATCACTTTCTTGCCGGTGCCAACCTCGCCGGTTAGCGACATTTTGGCGATGCCGGGATGAAGGCTGAGCAAGCGGCCGGTATCGCCCCGGCCCTGCACCACCTGGAACAGACCTTCGGGCAGGCCTGCCTCGAGATAGATCTTCTCCAGCTCGATCGCGGTGAGCGGAGTCAATTCCGCCGGCTTGAAGATCATCGCATTGCCGCAGGCCAACGCCGGGGCCGATTTCCAGCAGGCGATCTGCAGCGGATAGTTCCACGCCCCGATCCCACCGACCACGCCCAGCGGCTCGCGCCGGGAATAGCCGAATGCGCCGGAGCCAAAATCAAAATGCTCGCCCGCGATAGTCCGGGCAAGGCCCGCGTAATATTCGATGCAATCCGCGCCGGACAGCACATCGACCGCGCTGGTTTCCTGGATCGGTTTGCCGGTATCGCGGGTTTCAAGCTCGGCCAGTGCATCATTGCGGGCGATCAGCAGCTGCGCGGCGCAGTGCAGGATCCGCCCGCGTTCCACCCCCGGCACCTTGGCCCAGCTGCGCTGCGCGCTGGCGGCGCGGGCCACGGCCCGGTCCACCTCGGCGGTGCCATCGATACGGATCGTGGCCAGCACCTCGCCCGTCGCTGGGTTAAGTGTGTCAAAGCTGGTATCCGCGCTTGTTTCCGCAGCGATCGGCTGCAGGCTGGGGGTTTCTGGTTTGCTGGGCATAGTTCCCGATTACCATCTGTTGAATGAAGGCGTATGACCAGCCTTAGGGCCTGCCAAGGATTAGTAGAAGCGGTGCGCTGGGGTGGTGGCAATGCCATCAGTTATATTGATAGTTTAGATTAGAAAACCTGATTTTATGGGGAAAGGGCCGAATTTTGCCGGTTTACCTTGTCGATTCCCCCGGTTTTTTGCACTGTGCCTGCCATAACCCGCAACAAGCGGGCTGGATAATAAACAGGGAGTATTGGCCGATGACCCATCGTACCATTCGCGCGATCGCAACGCTTGCTCGCGGCTGCGCCACTGCTGCCATTGCACTGGCCTTGATGCCCAGTGCAGCGCTGGCCCAATCAGCCGCAGGCAACGCCGCTGCTGAAGACGGTGCCAGCCCCGACATTGTCGTTACCGCCCAAAAGCGCGAGCAGCGCCTGCAGGACGTTGGCGTTTCGGCCACCGTGCTGGGTGAGGCGACGCTGACCAACCTCAACATCGCCAATGCTACCGATATTGCCCGCGCCATCCCCAACCTCAAATTCAACGCCTATTCCAGCTCGCAGGTGGTGTTCAACGTTCGCGGCGTTTCGCAGAACGATTACGGCGATCAGCAGGAACCGCCGGTCGCGGTCTACCAGGATGATAGCTACGCCAGCTCGATCAACACCGCGAGCTTCCCGGTATTCGATCTGGCCCGGGTGGAGGCGCTGCGCGGCCCGCAAGGCACGCTGTTTGGGCGCAACGCCACCGGCGGCGCGGTGCAGTTCATCTCCAACCAGCCAACCAAGTCATTCGGCGGTTATGTGGCTGCCACATATGGCCGCTATAACCAGACCATCCTGGAAGGCGCGCTGTCTGGCCCGCTGGGCGAAAGCGCGGGTTTCCGCATCGCCGGGATCTATGACCGGGATGATGGCTACATCAAGAATCTGGTCCCCGGCTTCAAGGATCTGGGTGCCAACAACCACTTTGCCTTGCGCGGCATCCTGGCGCTGGCGCCTTCGGCAGATTTCAAGGCCAAGATAACCTTGCGCTATGCCAAGGCCGATAAGGAGCGTCAGGCCGGGCTCTATTCCAGCGAGCCGGCCTGTCCCAATGCGCAGTATCAGGGCGAGTTTGAACCGGTCACCACGACCTGCGCCTATTGGGTCGGCTTTGGCGTCGGCAACCCCGGTCCCGGGACCACTGCCACCGGCTATCGCAATGATGCGATCACCCCGTCGCGCGGCGGCACCCCGTGGGCGACCGAGGAAACCTCACCCTCATATGTCAACCGCGAGCTGTTCGGCGCAACGCTGCGGATGGATTATTCGATTGGCAGCAATGTCGATCTGGTATCGGTCACTGATTACCAGACCTTGAGCAAGTTCTATACTGAAGGCGGCGATGCTTCGCCCGATCTTGGCGTGGTGTTTTTCCAGGGCGCGAAATCGCATCAGGTTTCGCAGGAGCTGCGGCTTTCGGCCAAGCTTGGCCGGGCCTATCTCGTCGCGGGGGCTTACGGGATGATTATCGACGGTGATTACACCGGCAAATTCGCCTCGCCGTTTTATGGGTATGATCCCAGCGTCGCCTTTTCGCAGCGCACCGAATCGCTGGCCTTCTTTGCGCAAGGTGAGTTTGAGCTGACTAATCAGCTGAAAGTCATCGGCGGGGTGCGTTATTGGCGCGACAAGAAGACTGGCAGCTATGTCGGCACCGAACCCAGCACCGGGGTGGGGATCAATTTCTCCACCGCTGGCACCAATTTCACCAGCTTTGGCGGCCCGGCGGATACCACCGGCGTCCTCATCAATGGCACGGCCGCCCAGCCGACGTTTGACGATATTACCCTGCGGGCCGAGGTTGATTACAAGCCCGATCGCGACACACTGATCTATGCCAGCTATAACCGGGGCAGCAAAAGCGGCGGCTTTACCTTCTCCACCGGCACACCGTTTGCGGGCTATGAAGCGGCTTTTCTCAATGGCATTCCCTACAAGCCCGAAGTGCTCGATGCCTATGAGCTGGGGCTGAAACTGAAGCGCGGCATCGCCTCGTTCAATCTGGCCGCGTTCCATTATGATTATCACAATTATCAGGCCTTTGCGCAGGTCGGCCCGATCCAGTCGGTGATCAATCTGCCGGCCAAGCTCAACGGGGTCGAAGCCGAATTGAACCTGCGCCCGGCCTCTGGGCTGACGCTGCAAATCGGTGCCTCGTTCCTTGACAGCAAGGTGTCGAACATCCTGCTGCCCGATCTTGCCAGCGTGGTGGAGCATGATCTGCCGCAGGCCGCGGGCTTTTCGGGCAATGCACTGGCCCGCTATGAGTTCGGGCTTGGCAGCGGCACCGCCTCGCTTCAGGCCGATGCGCTGTGGACCGGCAAGTTCTGCTTCACCGTGCTGTGCGCGCCGGTTGAGCGCGAGAACGGCTACCACGTCGAGAATATCCGGATCGGTTATGCCTCGGCCGATAACCGCTGGGAAGTGGCGGCCTATGTCAACAATCTGTTCGAGGAGCGCTACCGCGCCTACGCCTTTGACAGCTCGCTGTTCGCCGGGCTGGTCGCCGGGGTCTATGCCAAGCCGCGGACCTGGGGGGTAACGGCCAAGATGCGCTTCGGGGCTGAATGAGCCAATCCGTATGAGCGGAGACGCTGCACCAACGCTGCGCCGCCAGCTGAGCTGGGTCGATGCCTTCTGGGCCTCGAGCGGGGTGCCGGCGGGGGTCTTGCTGACGATTGGCGGCATTGCCACCATCATCGGCCAGCCCAGCTGGGTGGTGTGGATCGCCTCGATCCTGATGGGGTTCATGCAGAGCTTCGTCTATGCCGAGATTGCCGGGCTGTATCCGCAGAAATCAGGCGGCGCATCGGTCTATGGGGCGGCGGCGTGGCTGCCCTACAGCAAGTTCATCGCGCCCATTTCGGTGTGGTGCAACTGGCTCGCCTGGTCGCCGGTGCTGGCGCTCGGCACCAGTCTGGGGGCGGACTACATCATGGCCAGCCTGTTCGCGCCCGATGCCGCGATCAATACCTGGCAAGTACCCCTGCTGAGCCTCGATTTCATCCGCGATGGGCTGCATTTGCGGATCAATCTGGTCTCAATCATCGCCAGCCTGTTCCTGCTGCTGACCTTCGTGCTCCAGCACCACGGCGCG
>JAYVKX010000014.1:0-3125 GCA_043768005.1 Novosphingobium sp.
CGCGTTGCGCGCCGCGCACGGCACCAGCGCGAGGCTCCCGCGCGTCAGCCGGATGATATCGCCATAGCGGATATCAACCGGCGGCAAGGCCAGTTCGTACCCGCCGTCCCGCCCGCGAGTCGAGATCACCAGTCCGCCGCGAACCATTTCCGACAGGATCACAGTCAGGAATTTGCGCGGGATGTTCTGTGCTTCGGCAATCGCATCCAGCCGGATCGGGCCTTGCCGCCAGCTATCGGAAAGGTGCTGAAGCGCGCGGATGGTGTAGCGGGTTTTCTGCGAAAGCATGGCCGCTCAATCAAGGCTTACCCGGCAGTAATGTCAACCTGCGGGGTAGAAATAAGCGTGATCAGATCGCGGCTCAGCTGGCAGTGGTGCCGGGGGCGTGCTTGTTCATCAGTTCGAACGCCTTTTGATACCATTCATTGCCCGGATAGTTGGCTCCCAGCACGGCCGCAGATTTCTGCGCCTCTTCAGGAATGCCAAGCGCCAAGTTGGTTTCGACCATCCGGAACAGCGCCTCGGGCGCGTGGCTGGTGGTCTGGTATTTTTCGATCACGTTGCGAAACCGCAGCGATGCGGCGAGCCACTTGCCCGAGCGTTCATAGAACCGCCCGATCTCCATTTCCTTGCCGGCCAGATGATCGTTGACCAGATCGATCTTGAGCCGCGCATCACCGGCATAGCGGGTGGTGGGATAACGGCGGGCAACCTCGTTCAGCGCGGTCAGCGCCTGCTGAGTTACCTTCTGATCGCGGGTAACGTCGCTGATCTGCTCGTAATAGCACAGCGCCACCAGATAATAGGCATAGGGCGCATCGCGGTTGCCAGGGTGGATCGAGAGGAACCGCTGGGTCGACTGGATCGATTTGTTGTAATCGCGCGCCACGTAATAGCTGAAGGCACTCATCAACTGAGCGCGGCGCGCCCAGGGAGAATAGGGATGCTGGCGCTCCACCTCGTCAAACAGGGCGGCGGCGACCTTGGTATCACCCTTATCGAGCCGTTCCTTGGCCGCCGAATACAGCGTATCGACATCGCGGGCGACAAAGGCGGTATCTTTCGCCTTGCCCCCCCGTCCGGCGCAACCTGAGGTCAGCGCCATGGCCGCAGCGGCAGTGGCAAGAAGGGCGAGTTTCAGCGGTGATCTGGCAAACATGGCACAGCCTATAGCCAGCCCCATGCTGAACGCCAAGTGAAGTTAGGCGGAAGGGTAAAGTTGTCCCGTATCCTCGCCTCGGCGCAATTGTTGAGACAAACCTTGCTCTTGGATGAACAATGCGTATTCTTCGCCAGCCGGGCCGAGTCGAAGCAATGATTTCGCTCAGTTCAGTTTAATAGCGCGAAGAAAATCGGATTACCGATCTCCGCCGCAATAAGACAATCATGGGTCGCTTCAAGCAAACCGACGGGTCGCACACCGACGGGGGGAGCGGCATTGTGCCGGCCCGATTGCTGGAGAACTTACCATGACCGATGTCTTTTGCCCACGCCAGATAACCTTTCTGCTGGCTGGAAACCCCGCTGTCCGCGTGACGGCGACCGAACGTAACGGGACCATCGTCTTTGCGGTTGATGCCGAAGGCAACGCCGATCTGCGCGCGCTGTTTTTCGATATTGCCGATAACAAGGAAAGCGGCCTCACGATCACCGGCGGCGGCGGCTATCTCACCGAATATCGCACCGGCCACAACAATGTGCTTGACCTCGGCGATGGCGCGACCCTTGCCGGAGCAGTCAAGAAGGGCTTTGATGTCGGCATCGAATGGGGCACCCCCGGGACCAAGAAGGACAACATCAATTTCGAGGTGCAATTCACACTCGACAATGTTGCGCATAATCTGACGCTCGATGACATCGCCTTCCAGCGCTTTGGTGCCAAGCTCGATTCGGTTGGCGCGTTCAGCGGCGGCGGAACCACGCAATCGGCCAAGCTGCTGGGCTTTGCCCCGGCCGCTCCCGATGCCATCGCCGATACCTACAACATCTTCGAGGACGGCGCGGCCAATGCCAACACTCCCTCTAAGACCCCGGCGGCTATCACGCTCAACGTGCTGGCCAACGATACCGACGCCGACACGCCGAACAACCAGCTGACCATCACCGGGCTTCATGAGGGCCCCACCCACGGCACCGTAACCATCGCTGCCGATGGTAAGTCGCTGACCTATACCCCGTTCCTCGATTATTCGGGCACCGACAGCTTCTATTACTGTGTGTCGGACGGCAAAGGCGGGCAGGACAACGCGCTGGTGACCGTCAACATCGCCGCAGTGGCCGACGATCCGGTGATCACGTGGAGCGTCGCACAAGGGGCCAACATCAACGAGATGCTGCTCACCGTTACCGCGACGCAGAACGATGCCGACGGATCGGAATATATTGATTCGCTGGGCGCTTCGGTGGTCGGCGGGCTGCCAGCGGGCTCCACCGTGACACCCGGCTCGGTTAACCCCGGCACCACGCCCGGCTCTATCACCCAAGTGTTCACGGTGACCACGCCGGCGGCCACCGACGTCAACTTCAACCTCGACTTCACTGCGGTTGCCAAGGAATTCTCGAACGGCGACACCGAAAGCGAAACCAGGACGCAGCGGATCGAGATCGACTATACCCACAATTTGAGCACGCTGACCTACCAGGTGGTTGACCAGAGCATCTGGAGCAATGGCGATGCCTTCGTTTTCGATTACCACAAGTTCCTCGGTATCGATTTTCACGAATCGGGAGGCGATGATTTTTCAATCGATCTGGGCCTCGGCGAAATTACGATCGCCGGCTATGAATATGAGGTCGGCCTCAAGGCAGGCTTCCAGGTCGACGTCCACCTTGAAGGCGGCGGGATCGATGCGACGGTGCCGGTTAATGTGACGGTTGACACGACCTACAACAAGACCACCGATGTGATCTACCTCACCTCGGCCTCGGCCTTGGCTGCGGGCGGATCATTCCAGACACACGGCCCGGAAGGATCAATCAACCTCGACTTCATCTTCAAGTATATCGCCTATTTCAGCGCCTTCTCGGATATCTTCCCGGATATCGACCTCGGCCCGTACTCCGGCGATTTCTCGCAGAACATCTTCCATCTCAACACGGCAGATCCGGCCTATCACCTGAGCCTG
>JAYVKX010000015.1:0-3633 GCA_043768005.1 Novosphingobium sp.
ATTTTCTCGCCGCCATCTGCCCGCCGTGCGGCGTCTTCCAGCATGCACTCGGCAGCGTAGATCTCGATCTCGCTTTCGGCGAGCATCTGCTGGATCAGCTGGAAATTGGCGATCGGTTCGCCAAAGGCTTTGCGTTCATTGGCATAACGCAGCGCTGAATCGAGCGCGCGCCTGGCATAGCCAGCCGCCGCTGCCCCCACCGAAAGCCGCCCATTGTCCAGGCTCTGCATCGCGGTGACAAAGCCCTTGCCTTCCTCGCCGCCCAGCAGCGCCTCGCCCGGGACATAGACATTATCCATCACGATATCGGCGATATGGCTCCCCGCCTGGCCCATCTTCTTGTCCGATTTTCCGACCGAAATTCCCGGGCTGTCCATCGGCACCATGAAGGCGGAAACATGGGCGTTGCGGGGCAGGGCTTCCTTGCTGGTCCGCGCCATGATCAGCGCCACTTTCGCAAACGGCGCGTTGGTGATGTAGCGCTTGGTGCCGTTCAGCACGTAACCATTGCCAGAACGGACTGCCATGGTCTGCATCGCGGCCGAATCCGATCCTGATCCCGGTTCGGTCAGG
Source organism: Novosphingobium sp. (assembly GCA_043768005.1). GTDB lineage: Bacteria > Pseudomonadota > Alphaproteobacteria > Sphingomonadales > Sphingomonadaceae > Novosphingobium. Next base: position 574 of record JAYVKX010000015.1, read on the forward strand.
CCGAAGCTGGCGATATCGCCAGCGGCAAGGCGCGGCAGCCACTGTGCCTTTTGCTCTGCCGTGCCGCCGTTCTTGAGCGCGGAACAGACCATGCCGATATTGATCGAGGTGATCGAACGGTAGCACGGCATGGCATAGGACAGCTCCCGGATCGTGCGGGTATACTGGCTGATATTCATCCCCGCGCCGCCAAACTCCTCGGGCATGGTCAGGCCGAACAGGCCCAGCCCTCGCATTTCGGCCAAGATTTCATCGGGGATCAGATCAGTCTCAAGAATCAGCTTTTCCGCCGGGATCAGCCGCTCGCGCACATAGCGGTGCAGCTGTTCGATGAATTGATCAAAAACGTCGGCGTCCATTCCGGCATCGGCCATCTGCGCGGCTCCTTAAATCGGATCGTAGGGAAAAACATGGGCGCTGACCTCGTCGGCGCGGGCGAAGCTGGGGCGGAAGGCGGGCAGCAGCTCGTCCGCGATGGCCTGCGCCGTCCAGCCTTCCACCTTGGTCATCGAACGAACCGGACGCGGCTTGGAAAACAGCACGATCTCATTCTTGCGAACCGAGAAGATCTGGTTGGTCACATCCTTGGCGGCATCGCCTGCCAGAAACACCACCAGCGGCGCGATCCGGTCAGCACTCATCGCTTTCATCCGCTCGACCCGCGCCAGTTGTTCGGGCGTTTCTGCCGGGATCGATGCGGTCATCCGGCTCCACGCAAACGGGGCAATGCAGTTGGACCGCACCCCGGCGCGGGCCATATCGAGCGCGATGGATTGCGATAGGCCGACCAGACCCAGCTTGGCCGCCGAATAATTGGCCTGGCCGATATTGCCAATCAGCCCGCTGGTCGAGGTGAAATGGATGAAGCTGCCCGATTGCTGCTCACGGAAATAGGGCGTGGCCGCCTTGGAAACATTGAACGCGCCGGTCAGATTGACATCGATGACGCAGGTCCAGTCCGTATAGCTCAGCTTGTGCCAGATCGTATCGCGCAGGATCCCGGCATTGTTGACCACCGCATCGATCCGCCCGAAGCGCTGGACTGCATCATCGATGATCGAGGCTGCTGCCTTGGGATCGGCGACATTGGCAAGATTGGCATAGGCCTTGCCTCCTGCCGCGATAATATCGGCTACGGTGGTATCGGCAGGCCCGGCATCGCCGCCATCGCCTTCCTGCGCGACGCCAGGATCATTGACCACCACTGCAGCGCCCTCAGCCGCGCAGAGCAGCGCAATCTCGCGCCCGATGCCGCGCCCGGCCCCGGTGATCGCCACCACTTTGCCGTCCAGCATGCCCATGATTTCGACTCCACTCGTTTAATCGCGCGATTAAACTGCCATGACGAAGCTGCGCGCGAAAATCAACCGCCAGTCAATTCTTGCAGCGGTGCCTATTCTTGTGCAGGTGCCTTGTTCTGCTGCGCCGCCACACCTGCCGCATCGGCTGGCGGGATTGCCTCAGGCGCAAGGCGCTGCGCCTCGATCATCTGCGCCGCATCATCCAGCGCGCGGGCCTCACCCATCGTCACACCGCCCGGCCCCGGATCATTGTCCGCCTTGCTACAGGCGGCGAGGAGCAGAAGAGCGGCAGGGGGAGCGAGTCTAATCATAGCGGCACCATAGCGCACAAAGTTACCGGAAAATATGACCTGCTCAGAAAAACGCCGGTGGCCCCGCATCAGGAGGCCACCCGGCCAATTACAGTTTCTTTTCAGCCGCAGCGGTCGCAGCTTCAGCCGCCTTGGCTGCATCGGTTGCAGCACCAGAGGCTGCATCGCTGGCCCCGGTGGAGGCATCCGCAGCAGGGGCAATCGCGGCTGGCGCGGCGCTGGCATCGACACTGCCCATTGCTTCTTCAGCTGGCATTTCAACATTATCGGGTGCGGCTTCTTCCTTCGCGCTGTCGGAACTGCCGCAAGCGGACAGCCCCAGGGCGGCAACCGCAGCAAATGCGGCAAAAGCGATCTTCTTCATGCTACGGCCTCTCTCAATTCAGCGACGGGCCAAGTGTAACAACTGGAAACGCAGCGACAAGGGGTTGCGCCAAGATTTTGCGTGACCGTCCAATTCACCGCGCTTGATATCATATAAAGAATTCTTTATATGTCTTTCTCATGAGGATCGATCCCCTTCTTGGCGCGCTGGCAGACAGCACCCGGCTGCGCATCATGCGGCTGCTGAGCACGATGGAGCTGGCGGTGGGCGAACTGGCGCAGGTGCTGGGGCAAAGCCAGCCGCGCGTTTCACGCCACATCCGGATCCTGTGCGATGCGGGCCTGGCCGAGCGTCGCAAGGAGGGCAGCTGGGTGTTTCTGCGCAGCGCAATTCAGGAAGACCGTGCCCCCCCGCTGGGCGGCGCAGCGGCCCGTCTGCTCGAAGTGGCTGAGCGCGATGACGCAGGCTTTGCCGCCCGTTGCGCCGAAGACCGCCGCCATCTGGCTGCGATCCGTGCGGCCCGCGAAAGCAGCGCGGAAACCTATTTCGCCCGCCATGCGCAGGAATGGGACAGCCTGCGCAGCCTGCACAGCCCCGATGATCTGGTCGAGGCGGCGCTGGCCCGCGCGCTTGAACCACATAGCCTTGGCGCGGTGCTGGATGTCGGCACCGGCACGGGCCGGATGGCCGAACTGTTTGCCCCGCGCGCATCGCATGTGACCGCCTTCGACAAGAGCCCGGAAATGCTTCGCATCGCCCGCGCCCGGTTGCAGCATCTTCCCGCCGAGCGGATCGAACTGGTCCCCGGCGATTTCGCCGCGCTGCCGTTTGCCGAGGCCAGGTTTGATACGGTGCTGCTGCATCAAGTGCTGCATTATGCGCAGGAGCCCGAGGCGGTGCTGGCCGAAGCCGCGCGGGTTACCCGTAGCGGCGGGCAGATCGCCATCGCCGATTTCGCCGCGCATGACCGTGAAGAGCTGCGCAGCGCCCATGCCCACGCCCGGCTGGGCTTTTCTGACGAGCAGATGCTGGCGCTGCTGACCGATGCCGGTTTCGCCGCCAAGCCTGCAGTGGCGCTGCCGGGCAAGCAGCTGACCGTAAAAATCTGGACCGGACGGCGCAG
>JAYVKX010000016.1:0-5376 GCA_043768005.1 Novosphingobium sp.
CCTCGCCAAGCTCAAGGATCGCGACATCGAACTGCGTACTTCGTCGGTTGTGCCAGAAGATGACACGCTGGTGGTGGAAGTGCTGCAGAAGATGGGCAAACAGCGCCGCGAATCGATCACGCTGTATGAGCAGGGTAACCGCCAGGAACTCGCCGACGCCGAGAAGGCCGAGCTGGCGGTGATCGAAAGCTTCATGCCCGCGCAAATGAGCGAGACCGAAACTTCGGCGGCGATTGAGGCGATCAAGGCGGAACTCGGGGCAATGAGCGTCAAGGATATGGGCCGCGTTATGGCAGAACTGAAATCGCGGCATGGCAGCCAGCTCGATATGAGCAAGGCCAGCGGGCTGGTGAAGGCTGCTTTGGGTTAACCGCTCCGCCGCAAGGCCGGGGCACCAAAAGCTCCCCTCCCGCCTGCGGGAGGGGCTGGGGGAGGGCCTGTTGGACGACGACTGGTTCAAAAAGAACGATAGTGGTTACACGCGACCTACACTGCGCTCACGGCAGCTGCGGAACGCTGCGACCGAAGCTGAGCGCAAAATATGGCTTCATTTGAGTGGACGTAAACTGAAAAACGTCCGCTTCAATCGCCAATTCCCTGTCGGACAATTCATCTGTGATTTCGTCTCACGCGAAATGCGGCTGGTCATCGAAATCGATGGAGGCCAACATGCGGCCGCTGTTGAGTATGACGCGCGCCGAACACGATTTATTGAAGCACAGGGCTATCGGGTAATCCGCTTCTGGAATAGCGAAGTACTGGACAATATCGACGGTGTTTTGAGAGCGATTGAACAGGTGCTGGACAACATGCCCTCCCCCAACCCCTCCCGCAAGCGGGAGGGGAGTCTGTGGAGCCCGCGCCCCAAGGGCGGGCACGGTTAATGTCGCTCACCCCCCAATGGCTGGACGAATTGCGCGCCCGGATCTCGCTGTCCAGCGTGATCGGGCGGACGACGCGGCTGACCAAGGCGGGGCATGAGTTCAAGGCCTGCTGCCCGTTCCACAACGAGAAATCGCCCAGCTTCACGGTCAACGATGCCAAGGGGTTCTACCACTGCTTTGGCTGCGGGGCGCATGGTGATGCGATTCGCTGGATGACCGACCAGCGCGGACTGGCTTTCATGGATGCGGTGAAGGAGCTGGCTTCGGAGGCAGGCCTCGAAGTCCCCGCACCCGATCCCCGCGCGGCCAAGGTGGCAGAGCAGCTGGGCTCGCTCCATGATGTGATGGCCGCAGCGCAGACCTGGTTCGTCCAGATGCTCGTCGCGCCCGAAGGGGCCAAGGCCCGCGCATACCTGGCCACGCGCGGGTTCGATGCGCATACGGTGGCGCGGTTCGGGTTTGGCTTTGCCCCCGATGGCCGCCAGGCGCTGGTGCAGGCGCTGACTTCGTTCGAAAAGGAACAGCTGGTCGAGGCGGGCCTGCGCATCGTGGTGGATGACAAGGAGCCATACGACCGGTTCCGCGGCCGCCTGATGCTGCCGATCGAGGATGCGCGCGGGCGAGTGATCGCGTTTGGCGGGCGGATACTGGATGCGGCCAAGACTGATGCGCCGAAGTACCTCAACTCGCCCGATACCCCGCTGTTCGACAAGGGCCGCACGCTTTACAATCTCCACCGCGCCGGGCCGATTTCGCGCACGAGCGGGCGGCTGATCGTGGTCGAAGGCTATATGGATGTGATCGCGCTGGCCGCCGCCGGGATCGGCGATGCTGTCGCGCCGCTGGGCACCGCGCTGACCGAGCGGCAGATCGAGATGCTGTGGCGGCTGGTGGAAACGCCGATCCTGTGCTTCGATGGTGATGCGGCGGGCCAGCGCGCGGCGATGCGCGCCGTGACCCGTGTGCTGCCGCTGCTCCGCCCGGCGCATAGCCTGCGGATCGTCCGCCTGCCTGCGGGCATGGACCCCGATGATCTGCTGAAGCGCGATGGCGCAAGTGCGATGGAAGCCCTGCTTGGCCAGGCGCAAAGCCTGCTCGATACGCTATGGGAACATGAGCGCGCGGCCGCCCCGCTGGAAACGCCCGAGGACAAGGCTGGGCTCAAGGCGCGGCTGATGGACCACGTTGAAACCATCGCAGACCCGGATATCAAGGCGCTGTATCGCCGCGAATTGCAGGAGCGCTTCTCCAGCTTTGCCTTTCCCCGGCGCGAACAGCAGGAATGGCGGCCGGCCCCGCGCGGCAAGCCGGGCAAGTGGGCAGCGCAGCCAACGCTGGGACCATCTGCTGCCAGCGTGCAAAAGCTGCGCCGATCGCTGGGCGGCGGCGCGATCGAGGCGCTGGCATCGGCAGTGGTCGCCGGATTGCTGCGCTGGCCGGCAGAAATCCTCCATCATTCAGAGCAGCTCGCCCGCGCCAATCTGGCCGATCCACGGTTTGATGTGCTGATCGATGCTGCCGATATGGGCGCGCGGCTTGAAACTGGCACACTATCCACCATATTGATCGAGCGCAGACTGGCGGCCCCTGATCCTGCGGAATACGGCAATATCAGATATAGTTTCCTGCGGGACGGGGTTGATGCGGCAGAGGCTGCAGAAGCGCTGGGAACCGCAATCGGTGTGCTGGTTGAAGGACCGGCTTTGGACCGGGCAATTGCGGCGGCGATGGCCCGTTTTGAGAGTGACGGCGAAGGTGCGCTGGCCGAGGTTGATCGGTTGCGTAAGAGAAAGCTGGAATTAAATGCGCGTCTGCGCCAAATGGCGATCGCGCGAGCGGCCGAACCTTCGGGTGAAGCCCCCAAACCTATGGCGGAATAATGGAAGACGAAGACAACACCGGCGGCGGGAACGAAGGCGGCGATGCGCCCCTGATTGACCTCAATGATGCCTCGATCAAGAAGCTGATCGCCCGGGCCAAACGGCGCGGCGTGATCACGGTTGACGAGCTGAACGAGGCGCTGCCGCAAGATCAGATGACCGCTGACCAGATCGAGGACGTGATGTCTGCGATCTCGGAAATGGGCGTCAATATCGTCGAAAGCGATGATGATGCGGCTGAGGCAGAGGATCCGGCGGTTGACGAGGTAGAAGATACCGACAACCCGGCCGATCGCCCCGATCTGGTCAAGAAGAAGGAAACCATCGAGCGTACCGATGATCCGGTGCGGATGTATCTGCGCGAAATGGGCGCGGTCGAACTGCTCAGCCGCGAGGGCGAAATCGCCATCGCCAAGCGGATCGAATCCGGCCGTGACACGATGATTCTGGGGCTGTGCGAAAGCCCGATTACCTTCCACGCCATCATCATGTGGTCCGAAGCGCTCAACGCGGGCGAAATGCAGCTGCGCGAGATCCTCGATCTTGACGCCATGCTGTCAAAGGAACCCGCGCCCGAGGCGATGGCCGAAGGCAATGAGGAAGAAACCGACGGCGAAATCAGCGAAAAAACCGCTGGTCCTTCCTACAAGGAAGAAGAAGACGTCGAGGAAGAACCTGAAGCCGAGGAAGAAGACGAGGACGGTGTAGAACGCCGCGCTCGCCGCCCGGTTGAGGAAGAGGAAGAGGACAACACCCTCTCCCTCGCCCAGATGGAAGCGCAGCTGAAGCCTGAGGCGCTCGAAAAATTCGCGCTCATCACGCAGATGTTCAGGAAGTTCGAAAAGATCCAGCTGAACCGGTTGGAAGCGCTGGGCCTTGGTGCTGATTTCCCCAATGCCAAGGAAAAGCAATATCATGCACTGCGTGAGGAGCTGACCGCGCAGGTTGAAAGCGTGAAATTCCACGCGAGCAAGATCGAATATCTGGTCGACAATCTTTATGCCTTCAACCGCCGCCTGACTGCGCTTGGCGGCCAGATGCTGCGTCTGGCAGAGCGTCACAAGGTTCCGCGCAAAGACTTCCTTGATAGCTATGTCGGGCGCGAGCTGGATGATGGCTGGCTTGGCACCATGTCCGCCAAGGACAAGAAATGGGCTGCCTTTGCCGAAAATGAGGCCGATCCGGTTGAACGGATCCGCGCCGAAATCGCCGATATCGCGGCCAATACCGGCATGTCGCTGGGCGAGTTCCGGCGCATCGTCAACATGGTCCAGAAGGGTGAGCGCGAAGCGCGGATCGCCAAGAAGGAAATGGTTGAGGCGAATTTGCGTCTGGTGATTTCGATTGCAAAAAAATACACCAATAGAGGCCTGCAATTCCTTGATCTTATTCAGGAAGGCAATATCGGCCTGATGAAGGCAGTCGACAAATTCGAGTATCGCCGGGGCTATAAATTCAGCACCTATGCCACCTGGTGGATCCGTCAGGCAATCACGCGCTCGATTGCCGATCAGGCCCGCACGATCCGAATCCCGGTCCATATGATCGAGACGATCAACAAGCTGGTCCGCACCAGCCGCCAGTTCCTCCATGAGCAGGGGCGTGAGCCTACGCCAGAGGAAATGGCCGAGCGCCTGTCGATGCCGCTCGAAAAAGTGCGCAAGGTGATGAAGATCGCCAAGGAGCCGATCAGCCTCGAAACGCCGATTGGTGACGAGGAAGATTCACATCTGGGTGATTTCATCGAGGACAAGAACGCGATCATCCCGGTGGATGCCGCGATCCAGGCCAACCTCAAGGAAACCGTCACCCGGGTTCTGGCCAGCCTGACCCCGCGTGAAGAACGTGTGCTGCGCATGCGCTTCGGGATCGGGATGAACACCGATCACACGCTGGAAGAAGTCGGCCAGCAGTTTTCGGTGACGCGCGAACGGATCCGCCAGATCGAAGCCAAGGCGCTGCGCAAGCTCAAGCACCCCAGCCGGTCACGCAAGATGCGCAGCTTCCTCGATCAGTAAGCTCCAAACCGGCGCGTGGGATCCTCCTGCGGGCCGGTCTACTTGACCAAGCTATAAGCTAAGCTTCTTTTGTGCCGCAGAATGGGGAAAGTTGCGCTGGCACCGCTGGCATTGCCAGATGCCCGCGACTAAAGCAGGCGCAGCGATTCTCCCCCAGCTACAGGCCGCTTCGCCCATGCGCATTGCCCTTGCATCCGATCATGCCGCCCTCACCCTGAAGGGTGAATTGGCGCGCTGGCTGGCCGAATTAGGCCATGAGGTGACAGACCTTGGCCCGGATAATGACGCCAGCGTGGATTATCCCGATTATGGCTATAAGCTGGCCGATCATATCGCCGCTGGTCATGCCGACAAGGGCGTGGCGCTATGCGGCTCTGGCATCGGCATTTCCATCGCGGTCAACCGCAACGCACACGTCCGCTGCGCTTTGGTATCCGAACCGCTTTCGGCCAAGCTCGCTCGCGAACACAATGATGCGAATGTCATTGCGATGGGCGCGCGGCTGACGGGGCTCGATATGGCCAAGGCCTGCATCGAAGCCTTTCTTGCCACCCCGTTTGGCGGCGAACGCCATGTCCGCCGCGTCGATAAATT
>JAYVKX010000017.1:0-3715 GCA_043768005.1 Novosphingobium sp.
CCCAGCGCCAGCCGCTCTGCCGCGATCCGCACGCTGCTGCTGCTGGTTGCGCCGATGATGCCGCATCTGGCCGAAGAGGCCTGGGCACAAATTGGAGAAACCGGCCTGATCGCCGAGGCCGCCTGGCCGCCGGTCGATCCCGCGCTGCTGATCGAAGATGAGGTGACCATCGCGATCCAGGTGCTGGGCAAGCTGCGCGATACGATTACGGTCGCCAAGGGTCTGCAGCGCGAAGAGTTGGAGGCCCTTGCCCTCGCCAGCGACAAGGTGCAGCGTGCGCTGGATGGCAAGGCTGTGAAGAAAGTGATCGTGGTGCCCGACCGGCTGGTCAACATCGTCGCATGAGGCGCGCTTTCGCCCTGCTGCTGCCGCTCGCGCTCCCAGTGGCTTTGGCCGCTTGCGGGCTCCAGCCGATGTATGCCGGCGGCGGCAATGGCGCGGTGGCGCAGGGTCTTGCCGGAATTACGGTGCCACCGATCGAGGGTAAGGGCGGGTGGCTGATCCGCAATGCGCTGGTCGATCGGCTGGGTGCTGGCGGTAACAAGGCGGGGGAAGGTGCGCAGCGCTACCGGCTGGATGTGCGGCTGGATGATCGGCTGGAAGGGCTGGGGCTGCTGTCCGATGATACCATCGGGCGTGAACGACGCACCTTGCGGGCGCGCTATCAGCTGGTCAATGCGGCCAATGGCGAAATTCTGCTCGATGCCACCGCCGGATCGGATGCGGGGATCGATATCGTCTCCAGCGAATATGCCACCATCGCCGCCGAGCAGACCGCGCTGGAAAACCTGGCCCGGCAAGTGGCAGACCGGATCGTGACGCGGCTGGCGCTGCAACTTCGCCAAACCCAGTGAAGGCCACCCAGAAGGATTTCAACTCGCTCGCGCCGCGCGCTGCGGCCAGCTGCGGGGTGTTCTTCTTTTGCGGACCCGATGAAAGCGGCGCGCAGGATGCCGCCGCGCGGATCACCGCGCTGCTGAGCGAGCCGGGCGAACGGATCGAGCTGTCAGGCGGTGATCTGCGCCGCGATCCGGTGCGGCTGGGCGATGAAGCGCGCTCTGTCTCACTGTTCGGTGACAAGCGCCATATCTATGTCCGTGCCAGCGGTGATGACGCGTATGATGCGGTTGAAATCCTGCTGGGCGGCGAGGTGCAGGCTTGCCCGGTGCTGATCCTGGCCAGCGGGGCGAGCGACAAATCGCGTACTGCCAAGCTGCTCGCCGCGCGCCCCGATGCGCTGGTGGCGATGTTCTATCCGCCCGATTTGCGGTTCGTGACCGATGCCGTGCGCGGCATGGCCGATGCGGCAGGAGTGCGGCTGGGCGGTGATCTCGCCGATCGGATCGCGCGGGCGGCCTCGCTCGATACGCGGATCGCGCAATCCGAAGTGACCAAGCTGGCGCTTTACCTCGATGCCGATCCGCAGGCCCCGCGCAGTGCCGATAGCGCGGCGTGGGATGCGATCGGGGCACGGACCGAGGATGATGGCTTCATGGCGCTGGTCAATGCAGTGCTGAGCGGGGAAAGCGCCAAGCTTGCGGGAGAGCTGCGCCGGATGCGCGAGCTGGGGCTCAATCCGGTTGGGCTGCTGCTGGCGTTTGAACGGCGCGCGGCGCAGCTGGCGCAGATCTCGGCACGGATCGGGCCGCGCGGCGATATGGCGGCGCTGCTCAAGGTCGAGGTTGCGGCGCGGCGGATCTTCTGGAAAGATGAGCGTGATATTGCCGCGCAGCTGCGTCGCTGGCGCGGCAAGCGGCTGGCCCGGCTGGTCGAACGGCTGGCCGGATTGCACCGCACACTGATGACCAACAGCCAGAACGCCGAACTGCTGCTGGCACAAGGCCTGGCCGATATAACCCGGGCGGCAGCGCAGCGGGGCTGATGGGGATGGAGAGTTCGGCGCACCTCGATCAGGCGGGACCGTTCAGCATGGCTTGCCTAACCCGGCAAGCGCGGGCAGAGATGCGCGGTGTCCGAATTCTCGGCGTCGCGGGGCACCTGCATGATTGAAACTGCCCGGCCGCTGGAAAGGCGGCGGTTGCAATGTTATCTGGCGTTTGTCCTTGCGGATATTCTGGCGTTGTTCGCCGGATTCTGGGGTGCTGGCTATCTGTATCTGGGCAATCTTGGGTTGAACCAGTCAGCCATTCTGGCCCAGCTGGTCCTGCCGATTTTCCTGACAGTCGGGCTGTATAACGGGGCCTATTCGATGGCGGCTCTGGCCGATGCGGTGCATGGCACTTTGCGGGCGGTGCTGGCGCTGGCGATATCGGCGGCAGCGGTAGTGTTCATCGCCTTTTACACCAAATCGAGCGAGGAGTTCTCGCGGTTTGCCTTTACCAGCGGGGTGTTGCTGGCATCGTTCAGCCTGATCTGGACCCGGGCTCAGATGCGGGCCTTCGTGCGCTGGCGCTGCGGGCCAAGGGTGCTCAACGAACTTATTCTGGAGGACGACGGACCGGCGATCGAACTGCCCGGCGCGCTGCGGGTTTCGGCCAGCGCACTGGGGATTGCGCCGCTGCTGGACGATCCCGATCAGCTTGACCGGATCGGCAAGCTGCTGGGCAATGTCGACCGGGTGGTGATCAGTTGCCCGCCCCAGCGCCGGGCTGCCTGGGCGATCATTCTCAAGGGGGCCAATATCTCGGGCGAGGTGCTCGATGATGCGGTTGCACAGCTGGGCGCGCATGGTGCCCGGATCGCGGGCGGGCATGGCTGGCTTAGGGTTTCGGTCGGACCGCTGGGGCTGCGTGCCCGCGCCGCCAAGCGCTTGTTCGATCTGGTGCTGGCGGGCGGCGGGCTGGTACTGCTGGCGCTGCCGCTGCTGTTCGTGGCTGTGCTGATCCGGCTAGAGGATGGCGGCCCCGCCCTGTTTCTGCAGCGCCGGGTCGGGCGCGGCAATCGGTTCTTCGATATGATCAAGTTCCGCAGCATGGCGGTGACGGGCAGCGATGATCACGGGGCTGTTTCCACCGCGCGGGATGATGGCAGGATCACCCGGATTGGCCGGTTCATTCGCCGGACCAGCATCGATGAGCTACCCCAGCTGATCAATGTCGTGCTGGGCGATATGAGCCTGGTCGGCCCGCGACCCCATGCGCTGGGTTCGCAAGCTGGCGAAAAGCTGTTCTGGGAAATCGACGCGCGATATTGGCAGCGCCATGCGTTGCGGCCCGGCCTTACTGGCCTTGCCCAGATCAGGGGGCTGCGCGGCACGACCGAGCAGGAATCGGATCTGGCGCAGCGATTGAACTCAGATCTGGAATATCTCGATGGCTGGTCGCTGTGGCGCGATATCGGGATAGTTGCGGCGACGCTGCGAGTGTTGGTGCATCCACAGGCCTATTAACGCGCTGGCTCTGCTGCATCCGCGAAGAGAGTGATCTGAAATTCCAGATTCACACTGTTTTAACTGGACTTAAGTAGATGCCCTATGATAGCCGCAGTAGGATCAAAACCGTGTTTCAGGGGTTAGCCAAGTGACTTCGCAAATTATTGCCGCAATAGCCGCTGCTGGATTGATGGGTGCAGGGATTGCCTCTGCTACTGAAACGCGCTCGATTTCTGCGCTTCCCAGCCAGTTGTTGATGGCCGCCGATGGCCTTAATGCAGGTGGCGATTGCCGCGTTGATGTGGTGCGCAATGGTGCACCCGGCAGCGCCGATATTACTCGCCAGGTACTTTCCAATGGCGGCTGCATCTGCACGATCACCAC
>JAYVKX010000018.1:0-2497 GCA_043768005.1 Novosphingobium sp.
TCTCCGGATTACTCTCGGCAACTCAGGTCAATTGAAGCCATTCCGGGGCAAAACCGGGGGCAATATCCTCGTTCCGCAGATGATCCACCGCCAGTTCAAGCTCGGGATAGGCGATCCGCTGCCGCTTGGGGTCTGACTTTGCGAGCGGCACCACCACCAGCCGCCGGCCCACCTTTGCCCGCCAGTTCATCCGCGCGGTGTTTTCCTGGCCGATGTAGCAACCCTTGGTAAAGCTCACCCCATTGAGCTCGGCCGCATTGCATTCCAGCCACAACAGATCAGCCAGCTCAGCACTGCCTTCGGTAACACCGCGCGCGAGGCGGTGAGCCTGCCAGGCAGCGTCCGCCGGTTCGCCCCCCAGCTCGCCCAGCCAGCGCCAGCCCAGCGCAGCAAGGCGGGGATCCGGCACGGCGCCAGACTGCTCGCCCACGCTCCAACGCACCGCAAGCGCGGGATCCACGGCAATCGCGATCCTGCGGCGGAGGCGATAGAGCGACAGGCGCTTCACCAGCGCCTGTGCGGTATCGGCCTCGCAATCGATCAGCAGATCAGCGCCGTCCTCCCAGATCAGGAAATCGAACAACACCTTGCCTTGCGGGGAAAGCAGCGCGGCCCAGGCCGGCAGCGGCCCGGACACGTCATTGGTGACCAGGCCTTGCAGGAAGGCGATCACATCCTCGCCCTCGTCCATCGGGGACAGCCGGATTACGGCACGATTAGCAAGGGTGGTCGCGGTCATTGCTTGTGCATATAGGCACTCTATGCCGAATCCAAAGCTCACCATCCGCCGCCCCGATGATTGGCACGCCCATCTGCGCGATGGGGCAATGCTGGAGGCGGTTGCGCCCTATACCGCGCGGCAATTTGCGCGGGCGATTGTCATGCCCAACCTATCCCCGCCGGTGACGACAATCGCTACCGCGCGCGCCTATCGGACGCGGATTCTTGCGGCGACCGGCCCCGGCTTCACTCCGCTGATGACCTGTTATCTGACCGACGGGATCGATGGTGCGATGCTGGCGGACGGCCATGCGCAAGGCGTGTTCACCGCCGCCAAGCTCTATCCCGCCCATGCCACCACCGGCTCTGCCCATGGGGTTACCGACGTGGCGCAGATCTACCCCGCGCTGGAAGCGATGCAGCGGGCGGGGATGCCGCTGTTGGTCCACGGTGAAGTGACCGATCCGGCGGTCGATGTGTTTGACCGAGAGGCGGTGTTTATCGACCGGGTGCTGGCCGGGCTGGTCCGCGATTTTCCTGCGCTGAAGCTGGTGTTCGAACATATCACCACCTTTGAAGCGGCGGATTTTGTCAGTGCAGCCGGGCCAAATATCGCCGCGACGATCACCCCGCAGCATCTTCACATCAATCGCAATGCGATGTTCGCGGGCGGATTGCGCCCCCATGCCTATTGCCTGCCGATCGCCAAGCGCGAGCAGCACCGGCTGGCGCTGCGCCGCGCGGCCACATCAGGCTCGGCAAAGTTCTTTCTGGGTACAGACACCGCGCCGCATGAAATTCTGCGAAAGGAAATGGACTGCGGCTGCGCTGGCATCTTCAACGCGCCCTATGCGCTGGAAAGCTATGCCGCCGTGTTTGACGCAGAAGGCGCGCTCGATCGGCTGGAGGGCTTTGCCTCTGAACATGGCCCACGGTTTTATGGCCTACCGCTTAATGAGGGCACTGTGACGCTGGAACGCACTGCGGTGGAGGTTCCGGCCCGGCTGGAACATGGCGCGATCCGCCTCGTGCCATTCCATGCCGGTGAGACGCTGGGCTGGCGCGTGGTCTAGGCGTTCCGCCGCGCCAGCAGATCCCACACGAACACGCCGATCGCGCACCAGATCACGATGAAGCTGGCCAGCTGCACCGGGCGCAGCGGTTCGTGGAACACGAACAGACCCAGCAGAAAAACGATGTTGGGCGAAATATACTGGAAGAAACCCAGCGTCGAATAATCCATCCGCCGCGCCGCAATGGCAAACATCAGCAGCGGGACCGCAGTAAGCAGGCCCGAAAGTGCGATCAGCAGGCTTGAGCCAGTCTCCTTGCCAAAGCTCGCCCCGCTCGGCCCTTGCGCATACCACAGTACGATTCCGATAGCGGGCAGCAAGAGCAGCGTGGATTCAATCGTCAGCCCGGGGACCGAACCGACCGGGGTGATCTTGCGGACCAGCCCGTAAAGACTGAAGCTGACGGCCAGTGACAGGCTGATCCACAGCATATCGAGCGCACCCCAGATCAGGATGGAAACCCCGGCACCGGCCAAAGCCACCGCCACCCACTGCCGGGGCGAGAGCCGTTCACCCAGAAACAGCGTTCCGGCCAGCACATTGACCAGCGGGATGATGAAATAGCCCAGGCTTGCTGCAAAAACATGCCCCGCTTGAACCGCAGCGATGTAAATCATCCAGTTGGTGCCGACCAGAACCGCGCTGACCATCAGATTGCGCAGCACCTTGCGATCCGCCAGCGCCGTGCGCAGATCCGGGCCTTG
>JAYVKX010000019.1:0-2220 GCA_043768005.1 Novosphingobium sp.
GACGCAGCTCAGCGGATCCTCGGCGACGGTCACCGGCAGTCCGGTCTCTTCGCGCAGATACTGGTCGAGCCCGTGGATCAGCGCCCCGCCGCCCGTCAGTACAATGCCCTGGTCGACGATGTCGGCGGCGAGTTCGGGCGCGGTGTTTTCCAGCGCAATGCGCACGCCTTCGATGATCGCGCCGATCGGTTCAGACAGTGCCTCGGCGATATTCGCCTGGGTGATGGTGATTTCCTTGGGCACCCCGTTGACCAGATCGCGACCTTTGATCTGGATCGATTCGCCCACGCCATCGGCAGGGACGGTAGCGACACCATAATCCTTCTTGATCCGTTCAGCGGTGGCTTCGCCGATCAGCAGATTGTGATGGCGGCGAACATAGGAGACGATCGCTTCGTCCATCTTGTCCCCGCCAACCCGGACCGAGGTGGTATAGGCCAGGCCCCGCAGCGAAAGCACCGCAACTTCGGTGGTGCCACCGCCGATATCTACAACCATCGATCCAACCGGCTCGGTCACCGGCATATCGGCGCCAATCGCGGCAGCCATCGGTTCAAGGATCAGATAAACTTGGCTGGCCCCGGCGTTGGATGCCGCATCGCGGATCGCGCGGCGTTCAACCGAGGTTGAGCCCGAGGGGACGCAGATCACGATTTCGGGATAGCGGAACAGGCTTTTCTTGCCGCCATGAACCTTGCGGATGAAGTATTTGATCATCTCTTCGGCAACTTCGATATCGGCGATCACGCCATCGCGCAGCGGGCGGATCGCTTCGATGCTGTCAGGGGTCTTGCCCATCATCATCTTGGCTTCATCGCCAACCGCCTTGACCCGCTTGATCCCGTTGATCGTTTCGATGGCCACCACCGAAGGCGCATTCAGTACGATCCCGCGGTCCTGGACATAGACCAGCGTATTGGCCGTCCCTAGGTCAATCGCCATATTCTGGGCACCGAATTTCAAGAATCGAGACAGAAAGGATGCCATCAAAAATTCCATAAACTTTTCAGCCACTTGCCGCGAAATTTCGCGGCAGCGTTTGGCCGGTAATTGGTCGTGAATGCGGCGTCCTTAACGCAACCCTCGAACAAAGGCCAAAAATTTGTGTCGATTGGACTGATAAGTAGCCCCGCTTGTCTCGAATTCCCGGCACTTCATCGCTAGGGTATGGCAATGCCTGTGATCCGCCGCCTTCCCGAAGCCCTGGTCAATCGCATCGCGGCGGGAGAAGTGGTCGAACGTCCGGCTGCGGCGCTGAAAGAACTGGTGGAAAATGCAATCGATGCTGGTGCTGGCTCCATCGCGGTAAAGCTGGTCAGCGGCGGGCTGGACCTGATCGAAGTGACTGATGATGGCTGTGGGATGGACCCGGGCGAAATTGCCCTCGCGCTAGAACGCCATGCCACTTCAAAATTGCCCGATGAGGCGATCGAATTGGTTGCAACATTGGGCTTCCGGGGCGAAGCCTTACCCTCGATCGCCAGCGTATCGCGGCTTACGATCGAAAGCCGCCCGCGCACCGGCGGCGAAGGGTGGTGCAGGGTTGTCGATCACGGCGAAGCAGAGAGCGGTGCCCCCGCTGCACTTCCTCCCGGGACACGGATCCGGGTCGAACAGCTGTTTGGCAAAGTGCCGGTGCGGCGCAAATTCCTGCGCTCTGCACGCAGTGAATATGCCGCCTGCCTTGATGTTGTCCGCCGTCTGGCCATGGCCCGGTCTGAAGTTGGTTTTACGCTGGAACACGATGGCCGAAGGGTGCTGGCGGTTCAACCGGGCGAGGGGCTGGCCGAACGCGTGGCCCGGATCGTCGCGCGCGAGCTGGCCGATGATGGCGTGGTAATTGAGGTTGAGCGTCCATTGGGCGAAGGCATGGCGCGGCTGACCGGGGTTGCCGGCCTGCCGACCTACAACCGGGGTGTGGCGGATCACCAATATCTGTTCGTCAATGGCCGCCCGGTCAAAGACCGGCTGCTGATCGGCGCGGTGCGCGGGGCTTACTCAGACATGCTGGCCCGTGATCGCCATGCGGTGCTGGCGCTGTTCCTCGAAGTGCCGCCGCAGGAAGTGGATGTGAACGTCCATCCGGCCAAAACCGAAGTGCGGTTTCGCGATCCGGCTTTCATTCGCGGCTTTCTGGTGAGCGGACTGCGTCATGCCCTTGAAAGCGCGGGCCAGCGCAGCGCGCAGGCTCCTTCTCTGGCGGCGATGGGCAATTGGCAG
>JAYVKX010000020.1:0-9714 GCA_043768005.1 Novosphingobium sp.
ACGGTGGGCAAGGCGCTGACCGGGCTGGTCCGGTCTGGTCTGATCGAGCGGCGGCGCAAGGCGGGGACTTTCGTGGCCTATCCCCATGTCCATTCGGCAGTGCTCGACATTCCCGACATCGGCAAGGCGATAGCGGAGCGCACCGGCAGCTACCGGTTCGCGCTGCTCTCATCCGGATTTTGCACCGCCGATGGCCTGCGCGGCGATTTCGCACCCGGCACCGCGCTGCGGCACCTGACCGGGGTTCACCACGGCGCAGATGGTCCGTTTGCCTATGAGGACCGGCTGATCAGCCTTGCCGCCGTGCCCGCAGCGCGCGAAGCAGAATTTGCCGCAGGCTCACCCGGCGAATGGCTGCTCCAGTCCGTGCCGTGGACCGAGGCCCGCCACCGGATCAGCGCCGCCGGCGCTGGCAGCGATGTCAGCGCCCATCTGGCAATTGCGCGCGGCACGCCCTGCCTGCAGGTTGAACGCTGGACCTGGCGTGCGGGCGCTTCGGTAACCTGGGTCAACCAGACCTTCCGGGGCGACCGGTTCGATCTGGTCGCCACCTTCACGCCCGAAGGGCGGTGACACCTCTAGTCGTTTTTTTACTATTTGGGCGAAGTCTGCGTAAATATAGAAGAATCAGACATCAGGTGTGGTTGCTAAGATAATGCACCACTGGAGCAAAGCATGGCCGATCAGACTGGAACCGCTCTTGCCGATATTCTGATCGGCACTTCGGGCAATGAAACGATTTCCGGTCTTGGCGGCAATGACACCATCGAAGGCGGGGCGGGCGCGGATATTCTGCTGGGCGGCGACGGCAATGATACGCTGACTGACAGCGCCGGTTCGGGCAGCATCGATGGCGGCGCAGGCGATGATCTGATCGATATCACCCGCGAACCGCCGACTGGCTTCTTTACGATACCCACCCTCAATATTCTGGGTGGAACGGGCAACGACACGCTGATTTTGAACGATAGCTACACCGATTTCGTGGTCGACGCCGGGGCGGGCAATGATCGCATCCTGCTGCCGAGCTATGTCAATTCATTGCAGCTGACGCTGGGCGCCGGGGCGGATTACCTCTATTTTGGCAATCTTCCCTACCAGGTCACACTGAATGATTTTACCGCAGGGGCCGGCGGTGATGTGCTGGATCTGGGCGATGCGATCAGCCTGTGGGCCGATGGCCATACCAACCCGTTTGCCACCGGCCATCTCGGGCTGGAACAGCGCGGGGCCAATGTCGCGGTGCAGTTTTCCTATGGCGGCGGCGGGCAGGGCCTGGGCGATATCCTGATCCTGCCCAATGTTACGCTGGCCGCGCTCACTGCTTATAATTTCTTCGGGTTTGATCCGGCGGGCGGCGCGATTGCGGCGGGCGTCACGCGGACGGGAACCGTGGCGGGCGAAACCATCGAGGGCGGGGCTGGTGCGGATACGCTGACCGGCGGCGGCGGGAATGATACGTTGCTGGGCCATTACGGCGATGATGTGCTGTGGGGCGATGCGGGCAATGACACCCTGCTGGGCCACGGCGGAGCCGATGTGCTGCACGGCGGGGCCAATGATGATTATCTGGACGGCGGCGCGCAGAACGATGCGCTGTTCGGCGATGATGGCAATGATTGGCTGGTCGGCGGTGATGGCGCGGATATTCTCCACGGCGGGCTGGGCGATGACACGCTTTATGACGGTACATTTGACGATGCGATGTTCGGGGATGAGGGCAATGATACCCTCATTCACCAGTTCTATGGCTCAGCAGCGCTGGATGGCGGGACCGGCAATGACACGATCAAGATCGATCACGGGCTCAGCGGTTATTATCAGGATCTCCCCTATAACTTCACCTATGTGATCAATGGCGGCGACGGCGCTGACGTCGTCAGCTTCAACAGCCAGTACAATGGCACTTTTTCAATCAATCTTGGCGCGGGTAATGACCAGCTGACCTTTGCCACCGGGTTCCAGACCGGCAGCATCACACTGGGTGCCGGGATCGATCAGGTTTTGATAACTCATCTGGATATCCACAAAGTCGCGACCAGCTTCACTGATTTTGCCCCCGGTGCAGGCGGCGACGTGTTCGACCTGTTTGGTGTGCTGAGCCTGAACTATACCGACTGGAATGGCACCACGAACCCATTTGCCAGTGGCTATGCCCAGCTGGTGCAAATGGGTGCCAATGTGGCGTTAAGGATCGACTTTTTCCGCGATACACCCGGCTATTCGCTGCCGTTCGATGCGGCGATATTCCAGAACACCACGCTGGCCGCGTTTACGGCGGCGAATTTCGGCGGGCTTGCCCCCGATGGCTCGCCGGTTGTCGCGCTCAACCTGATCGGCACGGCGGGCGATGATGTGCTGACTGGATCGCTGCTGGGCGATACGATCAATGGGCTGGGCGGCAATGACCGGATCACCGGATCCAACGGCAATGATACGCTGGCGGGCGGCGACGGGGATGACAAAATCGATGGCGGCGCGGGGGATGATGCCATCGCCGGCGGGATCGGCGCGGATATTATCTCTGCCGGGCTTGGCGATGATGTGGTCTACGGCGGCGCGGGCAATGACATTATCACCGATGCTGGCGGGCATATCTCGGTCTTTGGCGAAGGCGGCAATGATCGGATCACCGTGACCAGCGGAACCGGCACCATCGATGGCGGTGATGGCGATGATGATATCACTGCCTTGCTCTATGCCCCGCAGGCCAGCCACACCGATATCATTCTGGGCGGCGCGGGCAATGACACGATCCGCTTTTCAGGCGGGGCAAACTGGGACGATCCGTTCACCGCCGCAGTCGATCTGGGATCGGGCAATGATACGCTGTATATCGGCGGACTGGGCGGCAATGTGCCGTTCACGCTGGGTATCGGCATCGATCATGTCGTGCTGGACGGGTGGACCCAGTCGTTCCTCTTCGATGGCACGCTGAACACTATCACGATCAATGATTTCATCGCCGGGGCCAGCGGCGAAACCTTTGACATGAGCCTGTTTGTCCATGCCCGCGGCGAAAGCCTGCCCGATGATGAAAACCCCTTTGCTGGCGGTCTTTATGCCCGGCTGGTGCAATCGGGTTCCGATACGCTGCTGCAGTGGGATCCATCGGGCTACGGCATCTATTTCAACACCATCGTAGTATTCAGGAACACGCAGGACAGCGCCTTCATCGATGCCAATTTTGGCTATGATCTGGATGCACCGATGCCGCCGGGGATCACCAAAAGCGGCACCGCTGGCAATGACCAGCTGAACGGCACGCCGCGCGCCGATTTTCTTTATGGGCTGGACGGCAACGATCAGCTTAGTGGCGGCTACCGCAATGATTACCTTGATGGCGGCAATGGCGATGATGAGCTGGACGGCGGCCCGGGCAACGACACGCTGATCGGCGGCGCGGGCAATGATCGTCTGCGCCCAGGCCTGGGCTTCGACATTGTCGATGCAGGCAGCGGCGATGATATGATCTCCACCGATGATGCGATTGACCAGATCGCAGGCGGTGCGGGTTACGACACCATATATTACAGCCTGGGTGAATTGCGCACCATCGGCGTCAGCTTCAACTTCGCTAACTTCGCGAGCGCGGGCACTTATATCCAAGGCGGCCAGACGGTTACCGGGATTGAGGCTATCTGGGATGTCAACGGCACTTCGGGCGATGATAGCATCATCTATGGGTCCAGCTGGGTCCAGCAGGTCAACCTTGCTGGCTTTGCCGGAAATGACCAGTTCACCGGCGGCGCGGGCAATGACAATCTGGCAGGCGGCGGCGGCAATGATACGCTGATCGGCCTTGGCGGCGATGATACGCTGAACGGCAATGATGGCAGCGATCTGCTGGATGGCGGAGCCGGGACCGATTTCCTGATCGGCGAGAAGGGCAATGACACGCTGGAAGGCGGAGACGGAGCCGATTTCCTCTATGCCGGGGCTGGCGATGATATCGTGCGCGGCGGGAACGGTGATGATGTAATCGACACCGGCACCGGCACCGATGCGGTGGATGGGGGCGAGGGCAATGACCAGATCAGCGGGCTGGTTTCGGCCGGCGATAGCTATGCGGGCGGCATCGGCACCGATACGCTAACGATCGCAATTGCCGATCTCTATACCGGCCTCGATCTCGATTTCACCAATCTGGCCGGCGGCACAATCGCGGTTGGCGGCGGTGGCAGTGGCAGTGGCAGTGGCAGTGCGAGCATTTCCGGGATTGAGCAGATCCAGCTGCATTATCTGACCTATGCGGCAGACCGGATCATCTTTTCCAACACCTATACCCAGTCGCTCAACCTTAGCGGGCTTGAGGGCAATGATACGTTGGCGGGCGGCGCGGGCGCAGATATTCTGTCCGGCGACGACGGCGATGATACGCTGTTCGGGAATGACGGGAATGACGATCTGTCCGGCGATGGCCCGGCCAATAACCCCGGAAATGATACCATCGATGGCGGCGCGGGCGATGACCGTATTTTGGGTAACAACGGCAATGACACGCTGATCGGTGGCAGCGGAAATGACCAGATCTTTGGCGGTTTTGGCGCCGATAATATCTCAGGCGGCAGCGGCGATGATCAGCTTTACGGCGATGCTGGCGATGATGTGATCGTGGGCGGCGCGGGTGCAGACAGCATTTCGGGCGGAGACGGCAATGATCTGTTCCTGATCGGGCCTGCCGATGGCACCGATCTGTCACTCTACGGCAATGAGGGTACCGACACGATCCGCGCCACCGGCGCCGGGGTGCAGCTGCAATTCAGCAGCATCAACAATTTCAACGGTATCGAGGTGCTTTCGGACGGCGGCTTTGGTGGCATGATGGTCAACGGCACCAGCGGCGATGATGCCATGTACTTTGTCAACGTGCAGACCATCGGCGCAATCGTGTTTGATGCAGGGGGTGGGAACGATCAGCTTTCCGGCAGCCAGCAGGCCAATGAATTGCGCGGTGGCGCGGGCGATGACCAGCTGTTTGGCGATGGCGGTAATGATATTCTGATCGGCGGCGCGGGCGCGGACCGGATCTATGGCGGAGATGGCGATGATCTGATCCTGATCGGACCCGCCGATGGCCTCGACATCGAATATTACGGCGGCAACGGCGTTGATATCGTGCGCGCCACCGGCAACAACACCCAGGTCTTGTGGTTCGGCCAGAATATCCGCGAAGTTGAACTGCTTTCCTCGGGCGGTTTCACCGGTTTCACCATTGTCGGCACCGCTGACGCGGACAGCCTGGCGCTTACCTCGGCCAGCTATGGAACGATGCGTACCGAAGGCACGGTAACTTTTTCGCTTGGCGGCGGGGCAGACAGTTTTACCGGCAACGATCAGGACAATCTGGTGCTGGGCGGAACCGGCAATGATTTCATCAATGGCGACGACGGTGCCGATAGCCTGTTTGGCGAGGTGGGCAATGATACGCTGCTGGGCGGCGCGGGCAATGATCTGATCAATGGCGGGGACGGGGATGATCTGCTGATCGGCGGCACCGGTGTCGATGCGATGACCGGCGGGACGGGCAATGATACATTCCGCGTCGATATCCAGGCCGATCTGGCCTTTGAGAGCGCAGGCGGCGGCACCGATACGATCGAATCCTCGGCCGATTTCTATCTCTATGCCAATATCGAAAACCTGATCCTGCTCGGCGGCGCGGGCGACAAATTCGGCGTCGGCAACGAACTGGACAATGTGCTGACCGGCAATGAGGGGGTAAACCTGCTGATCGGCGGGCTGGGCAATGATGTGCTGAACGGCGGCGAGGGCGGCGATGTGCTTTATGGGCAGGACGGCGCGGATACGCTGAACGGCGATGGCGGGGCTGATTACATCGCGGCCGGGCTTGGCAATGATCTGGTTCATGGCGGCACCGGCAATGACCTGATCTATGGCGAGGATGGTGACGACACGCTGTTTGGCGATGATGGCTTCGATTATCTGGTCGGCGGCTTTGGCAATGATACGATCTATGGCGGCGCGCAGGATGATGCGCTGTTTGGCCAGGATGGCGCAGATACGCTGGTGGGCGATGCCGGGGTTGATTACATTCTGGGCGGCGCAGGCAATGATGCGCTATTTGGCGGCGCCAATGCCGACGCGCTGTATGGCGAGGATGGTGATGATTACCTTGATGGCGGAACCAGCTTTGATACCGACATTCTGGTTGGCGGCGCGGGTAATGACATCCTGTTTGCGATCTCTGGCCAAACCGATCCCGAACAGGATCTGCTCTATGGCGGCACCGGCGATGACATCTATTTCGTCGATACCGGCGCGGATCTGACCTTTGAAGGGGTGGGCGAGGGGATCGATACGGTCCGCGCCAATATCACTGTGCCGGGCGCAGGCGTCTATCTTTACGCCAATGTCGAAAACCTGATCCTTGAAGGGACTACCGCGTTTGGCGTGGGCAATGATCTGGGCAATCAGATCACCGGCAGTGCCAGCGCCAATCTGCTGCTGGGCGGCGCGGGCAATGATATTCTGAACGGCATGGCGGGCAATGATCTGCTGTTTGGTGAGGCAGGGAATGATATTTTCGTGTTTGGCGCAGGCACCGGCGGCGATGTGATCGGTGACTTTACGCAGGGCCAAGACCGGATCCAGCTGGATAGCTTCTATGCCAATTTCGCTGACCTGAAGCTGCACTTTGTCCAGAACGGCACAGTCGGCGCGATCGACCTGGGCGGCGGCAATTTGATCGTGCTGCACAATGTGACGATGGCCAATCTGACCGCTGCCGACTTCATCTTCGCCGGTGCCCCCGCCGAAGCCGCGCCCAAGGGCTTTGCTGCGGCCATGGCGCAAGCAGATCCCGGCCTTGCCTTCCACAGCGATCCCGCGCTGTTCCATGACGGCAGCATGATGCCGCTGCAGGCCGATGTGTTCATCTAGCTTATAGGAATGCAATGGCGCGACTGATCCTGTTCAACAAACCCTATGGCGTGCTCTCGCAGTTCACCGATGGCGGCAGCGAAACGGCACGTTCGACGTTATCGGATTTCATCGCTGTGCCGGGCGTTTATCCAGCCGGAAGGCTTGACCGGGACAGCGAAGGGCTGATGCTGCTGACTGGCGATGGCAGGCTGCAAGCCCGGATCGCCGATCCCAAATTCAAACTGCCCAAGACCTATCTGGTGCAGGTCGAAGGCGGTCCGGACGAGGCCAGCCTGACCCGGCTGCGCCAGGGCGTCCGCCTGAAGGACGGGCTGACCCTGCCCGCAGAGGTGGAACAGATTCCCGCCCCCACCCTGTGGCCGCGCGATCCGCCAATCCGCGTCCGCCAAAGTGTGCCCGATTGCTGGCTGAAACTGACCATCCGCGAAGGCCGTAACCGCCAGGTGCGGCGGATGACTGCGGCTGTGGGGCTTCCTACGCTTCGGCTGGTGCGGTGGAGCGTGGGCGAGTGGACGATTGAGAGCCTGGCGCCGGGGGAATGGCGCGAGGTGGATGCCGCCCTGCGCTAAGGGATGAGGCTTATGCGCCCTCAATCCTCAGCCTCAAACGCCACGCTGCCCTGATTGAACAGCGCCGCGAGCAAATCCAGAGCGGCAGCAGATTTGAACAGCTCTGCGCCAACCGCGATGCGGCCCCCAGCGCAGAGCTGTTCAGCCAAGGCGCTAACTTTGCCTGCGCAATCAAAGCATTCGCCATCGACGAACAGCAGCACTTGTCCCGCCCCCTCCCGCACAAACGAAAAGCGGCTGGCCGGGTTTTGGATCAGCGGGATTTGGGTACTGAGGGCCTCGCGCAATTCGTCGGGGCCGATCGGCTGCTCCGGCTGCCAATCCATATCGGGATATTTGCGGGTGCTGTTGTACTGGCCAAACCAGCGCGCGAAGGTGGCGGGATCGCTCATTTTCCGGGTGACCATCGCGTGCAGAGCAGCGATGGCTTCGGCAGAAATCTCGCCCGGATTGGCCTGTGCCACCAGTTCCGGATCGCCATAGCGATCATCGTCGGTCAGCTCCTCAAGCAGATCATCGCACCAGTGCCCGATCAATTCGGCGCGCGATGGCGCGCGGAAGCCGACCGAGTAGGTCATGCAATCATCCCCCACTGCAACCCCGTTATGCGCGACGCGCGGCGGGACATAGAGGATGTCACCGGGCTCCAATATCCACTCATCCGTGGCGGAAAAATTGGCGAGCAGACGCAAATCATCATGCGGGAGCAGCTGCGTCGTCTCATCACACAGCGCGCCGATCTGCCAGCGGCGGTGGCCCAGTCCCTGGATCAGGAACACATCATATTGATCGAAATGCGGCCCCACCCCGCCGCCGTCACTGGCGTAGCTGACCATCACATCATCGATCCGCCAGTTCGGCACGAAGCGGAACGGTTCGATCAGCGCGGCGACCGCTGCCACGTGATGATCGACCGCCTGAACCAGCAGCGTCCACGGCTGCTTGCGCAGCTTGCTGAACCGGGTTTCCGGGAAAGGTCCGTTCTCTGCATTCAAATTATCGCTGGCCAGCTCAATCAGTCGCGATTCGACCCCCGCTTCGCAGGCGAGCCCGGCAAGTTCATCCGGCTCGAGCGGATTTTCCCATGATTTCCAAGGATTTTTGATCAACAGCGGCCGCTTTTGCCAGTAATCGCGCAGGAATACTTCAATATCAAAATTGGTCAGTTGCATAGCTTCTCACTGGGCTTCTCATAGGTGCAATTGCCCGGGACAGCCCGGGCAATCGCATCATGCTCTAGCGGCAAAGCTGCTGCTGTCGACCCACTTGCCAGCCCTTGGAGGGGGGTCAGAGAAGGACTGGCAAGCGGTAGGGTCTGGCTTCAGACGATCTGTACGTTCGGTTGCAAGCTATGATCGAACAGATCGGAGAAGCTGGATTGCAATTGCAGCGCCAGGATCGGGGCAGTGATCTGCCCATCCCCATTGCCATCGATCGATACCAGGAACGAGGTATCGACATGATCGCCATCGGCATCGGTCAGCCGCAGATCGAAATCGAGGACATAATCAGGCGGCAGGCGGCGGATTTCGATATCGCCCAGACCGATCTTGACCGCGTTGCCATCGACCGAGACAAGATCGACCGTATCGAAGAATACACCCGATGGCGCATTGATGACAATCGTTCCGTTCTTGGCGACCGTGAGCGCTATGCCGACCATCCCGGTCACCGCATTCCCATTGTCATAGGCGGTATAGGTGTACGAGGTTGTCCGGGCCGTCTTGGTGCCGATGCTGATCCCGCTGATATCCTGCCGGGTTACGCCCAGGGCATCATACAGGCTGAACTCCAGCGTTTCACCGGCATCGAGATTGCCATTGATCACGCCGACATTGAAATGGCTTTCATTGACTGCCGCCGGGGCATTGGGGGCCGGGCCAGCCGGATTGTAAAAGCCCGAAATTCGCACAAAGTCCGTGGTGTTAAGCGCGCCGACATCGATGAAATTGGTGTCAGGCCCGCCCGCCTTGATATCGGCAAGATCAAGCTTGGTGGTTGATCCCGGCACCCGGCTGAGCAGCGTGAAATCATAATCGCCGCCACTATCCACAAACAGCGAATAGAGATCCACCGTGCCAAGCGTTCCGATGATCTCGTTCTGACCGATCGTGCCATCGTGATTGACGTCGGCATAGCGGAAGGTCAGCCCATTGCTGTCCGGCGCCCCGATGATGTTGAACGTCGCCGGGAAATCGGTGCCGCCATCAAGGGTGTAATGGCCGCTATCCGTGGCCCC
>JAYVKX010000021.1:0-5452 GCA_043768005.1 Novosphingobium sp.
ATCGCCGCGCAGCTGATCGACCTCTACCCCATCCCCCGCCGCGCCCATCAAGGCTGGCGCTATCTGGAAGACGCCGACGCCCCGCGCGATCTAGCAGAGGGCGAGGATCCGGGTGAAGCGATGCCCGGGCGGCTGGCGGGGGAACTGGCGAAGCTGGGGCTGGTCTAAACCCCCTTCGCCACCACCCGCCGCAGCGCATTGGCGTAAACCTCTGGCTCTTGCGCGCCGGGAATCATGGATTTGCCGTTGACGACCATTGCCGGAACGCCAGTGATGTTCATGTCCCAGGCCTCGCGCTCTTCACGGCGGACCAGTTCGCCCAGGGCTTCGTCCGACAAGGCGGCGCGGGCTAAGCCAGCATCGAGGCCGACGCTTTCTGCCACTTCCACCAAAACGTCAGGATCGGAAACATTCCGCCGTGCTTGAAAATGCGCATCGAACAGCGCGCGTTTCAGGCGGGTTTGGACTTTCGGGCCTTCGGTGGTCAGCGTCCACAGCAGCAGCTTGTGCGCCGCAAACGTGTTCCACATCATTCCGACGGGAGCCTCACCCTTTCCGGTGTAATCGAAGCTGTAGCCTGCCTTCGCCGCAATCCCACGCATCTGTTCACGCCCCGCAGCGGCTTGTTCTGCCGTGCGGCCATATTTGCGCTGAATATGCCCAGACTGTTCCTCACCCTCGGGCGGCATATCGGGGTTAAGCTCGAAGGCATGCCAGCGCACTTCAGCCTCAACCTCGCCCGCCAGCTGATCCAGCCCCTGTTGCAGTTGTTGATAGCCGATGATGCACCACGGGCACATCACGTCCGACCAGATGTCGATCGTTACCTTTGCAGGCTGAGTCATCTCTCCAGCCACCATTTCAGCAAATAAGGCGCCACCGCGAACGGCGGCGGGGCGATGAAGGCGCCATCTTCCGCGCCGCCCATCGCATAGGCGACTTCAGCGCGGCTGAACCAGCGCGCCTCGTCCAGCTCATTGGTGTCGATCATCAACGCCGGATCATCGGTGTAGCTGTGGCAGCCAATCATCAGCGAGGAGGGGAACGGCCACGGCTGGCTGGCGACATAGGTGACATCGCGCGCGCGCACCCCGGCTTCCTCAAACACTTCGCGGGCCACCGCCTCTTCCATCGATTCGCCCGGTTCCAGAAACCCGGCGAGCGCGGAAAAGCGCCGGGGCGGGAAGCGCGGCTGGCGGCCCAGCAATAGGTTTCCCTCATGCTCGACCAGCATGATCGTCACCGGATCGACCCGCGGAAAATGCTCGCCCCCGCAGGCTGCATTGGTGCAATTGCGCTGCCAGCCACCCTTGGCGAGCTTGGTAGCGCTGCCGCAGCGGGCGCAAAAGCGGTGGCGGGCGTGCCAATCGACCAGACTGCGCGCGCCGCCGTATGTCGCCAGCTCATGCGGTTCAAGCGCAGCCATCGCCGCCCACAGCCGCGGATTGGCCGGGGCCACGCTGCCGATCAGGGCGCGCGGGACTTCGGCAAAGCAGCCATGTGCGCCCAGAAGGCCAAGGAACACCAGCTCAGCCAGTGGATCGGCATCCGCCAGCGTCCCCCAACCCAGCGTCCCCTCGGGTGTAATCACCGGATCCAGCCCATCAAGCTGGAGCAGCCGCGCGCGCCAATCCATCAGCGCCAAGAGCGCGGCGGGATCGCTGCGGATGTGATCGGCGCGGTCCAGCTCTGCTCCGGCAAAGGCGAGCGCCATGCTCAACCGGCCCGGCGCATCGCGGCAAGATCAGCCTGCACCGCCATGGGAAATTCCATATGGATCGGATAGGCGTCTGACGGCATATATTGGGTAAACAGCGAGCCGCGCATACCATAGCGGAAGTTGACGAAGGCCACCGTGCCTGCCGCGCCGCCCCAGCCATAGGTGCCAAGATCGCCCGTCAGGCCCACCCTTCCGCCCGCGCCAAAGCCCGCGCCATCGATCATCGTGCCCTTGGTGGCAACGCCTTCGCCCAACAGATTGCTGCTGCCGACCCGCACCGCCAGCTCGCTCATCACACGATTGCCACCGATCTTGCCGTAACCCGCCAGCATCCGCAGAAACCGGTCATAATCGCGCGGCGAACTGACCAGTCCGGCCCCGCCAAACGGGAAGGCCGGCTTATCGAGATAGATCGAGGTTTTGGCCGGATCGATCGGGAACAAAACCCCGCCTACGGGAGAATAGTTGCTGGTCAGATGGCCCACGTCCTTCGCGGGAACCCGGAAGAATGTGCTGCTCATCCCGGCAGGTCCGAAAATCCGTTCCTGCAGGAACACGTCGAACGGTTTGCCCGAGACAACCTCGATCACCCGGCCCATCAGATCTAGCGCCACCGAATAGCTCCACTGCGTGCCCGGCTCGTAAACCAATGGCAGCGCCGCCAGATGATCGGCGAACAGCGCCAGGCTGGATACCGGCGCGCCGCGATCAAGCCCGGGGATCGACATGCGGCTGACCTGCCCGGGAATTACCCCTGCGGCTACATAGGCGTCCTTGATCGGGCCCTTCTGGATGATCGAATAGCCCAGCCCCGCGCTGTGGGTCAGCAGCTGGCGAATGGTGATCTGCGCAGCTGCAGCCTTGAGATCGGTGATCGATCCATCGGCGGTGACCTGCACCTGCATCCTGGCGAATTTGGGCAAGATATCCGCCAGCGGCTGATCCAGCCCCAGCTTTCCTTCATCGATCAGCATCATCGCGGCCATGCCGGTGATCGGCTTGGTCATCGAATAGATCCGGTAGAGGCTATCCGGCCCGGCCACATCGCGATCGTCCAGCGCCTCCTTGCCGCGCGCGATATAGCCCGGCTCGGCAGTGCCCCAGCCCAGCGCCGCGACCATATTGGCCAGCTTTCCGCCGCCCACATATTTGTCCATCATCGCGGTTACCACCGGCCAGCGCGCCGCAAGAGCATCGGCAGCAAAAGCCCGGCCTGTGCCAAACGGCAGCGCTGCCAAGGCGGATCCCGCCCCCAGCATCGCACCGCCGCGCATGATTGAACGACGCGAAGCAAAGCTGGTCAAATCGTGCTGCACTCAAATTCTCCCGTTGATTTATCAAGCCGTCGCAAGCCGCGCGGCCTTGGCAAACAATGTCGGCAAACCGGCCTGTTCCAGTCGGCTCAGCAAACACCATTCGCCGTCCCTGCTATCAAGACTAGCCCAATCGCTTCCCAAATAAAGCATCAATTGCAAATCGAGATCGAAATGGGTGAAGCTGTGACGAACGGTGCCGCCCGGGATCCATGGTCCGGCCAGCGGCGGCACCTCGGCCCCGTTGCCCCGCGCGCTCCAGTCATCATCTGGCAAGCCCAGCATCCCGCCCAGCATCCCGCGCGCACGGCGCCGGACCAGCCATACCGCGCCATCGCGCGTAATCCAGAATGCTCGGCCCTGGCGCTGCGGCTTGGGCTTTTTAGCCGGTTTGGCCGGAAAGCGCTCAGGATCGGCACTGCGGGCCTGGCAATCTTGCGCCAATGGGCAGAGCAGACAGCGCGGGGCTCGCGATGTGCAGATCGTTGCGCCAAGATCCATCATCGCCTGGGCAAAATCGCCCGCCCGCGCCGCAGGCGTCAGCTGATCGGCCCGCGCACGGATCGCTGGGCGGGCACCGGGCAGCGGCACGGCAATCGCAAACAGCCGCGCTACCACCCGTGTCACATTGGCATCGACCACCACCGCCCGTTGGCCAAACGCAATCGCGGCAACGGCGGCAGCGGTATAGGCACCAAGCCCCGGCAAGGCGCGAAGCCCTACCTCATTATCGGGAAAAACCCCGCCCCGCGCCGCCACCACGCGCGCACAGGCCAGCAAATTGCGTGCCCGTGCATAATAGCCCAGCCCAGCCCAGGCGGTCATGATTTCGCCATCCTCAGCCGCCGCCAGCGCCGCCACCGTGGGCCAGCGCTGAATAAACCGGGTGAAATAGGGCGCGACCGCAGCGGTGGTGGTCTGCTGCAGCATCACCTCGGACAGCCACACAGGGTAAGCATCCGGCGGCGGCGTTCCCGGCGGGCTGCGCCAGGGCAGGCTGCGGGCATGACGATCATACCAGCCAAGCAGTCTGTCTGAAATCGTCTCTGCGCTGGCATCCATTGCGGCGCTATGGCATTGCCGTGCCCGCAATGGAACGGGACAAAGACAAACCAGCCAAGCCGGGGCGATCTGGCAAAGCAGAGGCTCCGCGCCAGTATGAACGGCCGCGCGGTGGACAGGCGCGGGCGATTTCCGATCTGATGCCGCAGATCGGACGGACCGCCTTTCGCCGGTTCGGCTTTGTCCAATCGAGCGTCGTTACTCGCTGGCCAGAAATTGTGGGGCCGCGCCACGCCCGGATTTGCGCGCCCGAGGCGATCCGGTTTCCGCCGGGCGAAAAGGTCGATGGTATCCTGCAGCTGGTAGTCGTCCCCGCCCATGCCCCGATCATCAGCCATGTGATCCCTGAGATCATTGACCGGGTGAACCGCTTTTTCGGATATAAGGCGGTCGCAAGGGTCAAGCTTCGGCAAGGTGAGGTTAAGCCGCCGGCTGCTGGAAAGACCACCACCGCGCCGCCTTCGCTCAGGCCGATTCCGATGGAACTGGGCGAAAGTCTGCGCGATATCGGCGATCCGGAGCTGCGGACAGTGCTGGAATCACTCGCCCGCAGTCTGGGCATGCAAAATTCGGATGAAAGTTGAACCTATGTCTCTCCTCCGCCTGATTGGCCTTGCGTTTGGCGCGTTTCTTTCCATCGCGGCAGCTGGCCCAGCCATGCGCAACTGGAATTCTGCCGTCGCGCTGCTGCCCTCGGGCAGTCATTTGCTGGGCAATCCGGCGGCGGGGGTGAAGCTGGTCGAATATGTCAGCTATACCTGCCCGCACTGCGCGCATTTCGAGCTGCAGGCCGATGCACCGATGCGGCTGACCTATGTCAGCAATGGCAAGCTTTCGGTCGAAATCCGCCATCTGGTGCGCGATCCAGTTGATCTGACTGCCGCGATGCTGACCAATTGCGGGCCGAAGGAGAAGTTCTTCCTCAACCACGCAGCGATGATGCGCTCGCAAGCCCGCTGGATCCTGCCAATGGACAAGCCATCGCCCGCGCAAATGGCGCGCTGGACCAGTGGGGACCGGATCACCCGCAGCCGGGCCATCGCGAACGACTTCAAATTCTATCAGATCATGGCGACGCGCGGGTATGACCGGGCCAGTCTCGATCGCTGCCTTGCCGATCAGCCAATGGCCGTGCGGCTGGGTAAAATGACCACCGATGCCGCCGAGCAGGAGATCAAATCGACCCCCAGTTTCTCGCTGGACGGGTTGCTGCTGTTCGGCACCCATGACTGGGCAATGCTGCGCCCGCAGATCGAAGCACGGATGTAACCCCTGACGATGCGCGATTCCTGTGGAAGATCGCGGGGATTGCGCCATATCCACCCTTCAAACCCGGCCGCTGTTAGACTAGATTTTG
>JAYVKX010000022.1:0-4408 GCA_043768005.1 Novosphingobium sp.
GGGCAGGACGTCGAAGCGGTCGAGCCGCAAGTGATGGAAGTGGTGCGCGGGCATTTCCGCCCCGAATTCCTCAACCGGCTGGACGAGATCATCCTGTTCCACCGGCTGGGCGTGGAACATATGGCACCGATCGTCGAGATTCAGGTCGGTCGGGTGGCAAAACTGCTGGCAGACCGCAAGATCACCCTGGAGCTGAGCGAAGCGGCCAAGCGCTGGCTGGGCCGGGTCGGCTATGATCCGGTCTATGGCGCGCGGCCGCTGAAGCGCGCGGTGCAGCGTTACCTGCAGGATCCGCTGGCTGAAAAGCTGCTGGCCGGCGAAGTGCCCGATGGCTCAGCGGTGAAAATCGACGAAGGCGATGGTGCGCTGAAAATCGCGGTGGAATAGCGCGGCCACGCCACCGCAAATAAGCAGAAGGGTGCCGCTCCTGCTGGAGCGGCACCCTTTTTCTATTTGGTTCAGCTGATCAGAACGTCTTGGACGCGCTGATCGCAAAGCGGCGGCCAAACGGGTCACTGATCGAACCCGGGATGAGGTAGCCGTAATACTTCTGGCCAATCCGGTTGAGCAGATTGGTCACCGACAGGGTCAGACGGAAATTATCCGCGGTCTTGACCATCAGCGAAGCATCGATGGTCACGTAATCGTCATATTCATCGAATTCACGGGTGTCGTTCGGGCTCGCGCTCCGGTTGAAGCGCGAGATCAGCTGCTCGCTCACATAGTTGAAGTTGGTGGTGAAGCCCCAGACTTTGTTGGTATAACCGATCCGGAACTGACCGTTGAGCTGCGGATCGCCGACAATGCCATGCGAAGCTGCCGGGGCGACACCGGTGATGTCGCTCAGACGGTTATCTACATAGAACAGATCGCCGCCGATATCGAGCGTACCCTTGATCCCGATCCCGTCCAGCTTGGTGGTATAATCCAGCACCGCCTGGATCCCGCTGAACTTGATCTGCTTGCCGTTGACAAAGCCTGCGAACACCGCCGGATTGGCGGCATCAACCACCACCTGGCCGGTGGGATCGCGCCGGATCATCGAGCAGAAGGCGTTGCCATGGGCTGGGTCTGCTGCGTTGAAATCGGGATTGTCAAAACAGCCCGACACGATGCTGGTAACCGTCAGGCTGGCGATTGGCTGGGTTAGCTTGATGTTGAGGTAATCAACCGAAAGGCTGAGGCCGCGAATGAAGCGCGGCCGGAGGATCACGCCGAAAGTATAGCTATCAGCCTGCTCGTTCAGCAGATTGGGGTTGCCACCCGACTGACCGGGAACCGTTGCCAGCGAAGCTGCCAGCGGGGTCGCGGTCGGGAAAGCGGTCAGGAAGGCCGCGCAGTTGGCCGCCCGGATGGTCGGAACGGAACCCGCATTGCGATTGGCGGTAGAGCACAGATCCGGCACAGTCGTGAAAGTATTGGTGATCGGCGCAAACAGTTCGGTGATAGCTGGAGCGCGGAACGAGCGGGTGAAGTTTCCGCGCAGTTCGATGTCTTCGATCGGTGCGATCGAGCCGCCCGCCGCCCAGGCGGTGAACCCGCCGTTGACGGTGTTATCGACATAACGGATCCGGCCAAACACTTCGACCTTGTTCAAGAAGAAGTTGTTCTGCGGGGTGATCAGCGGCACCAGCACTTCGCCGAAGACTTCATCCAGATTGTATTGTCCGCCGGTCGGCGTGATCGCCACCGAACGGCCAAGGCCGGCCGCGAGGAACGGATCTGGCGTGAACTGCGCCTTTTCCATGCGGTGTTCGTAGCCGATGTTGAAGCCAACCGGATTGCCGAACAGATCGAATGGCGATCCGCCGACATTGGCATTGACCACCCACTGTTCCAGACGGCTGCGGGAAATCGTATCGGCCAGAATGTAGTTGAGCGCTGCCTGGCTGGGCTTGCCTTCGCCAAACAGGCTGAGCGGAACGCAGGCCGCATCGGCGATCGGGCCGGTTGGCGTGCCGGTTACGTTTTGTGTGGTGGTGCAGACAATCTGCCCGCCGACATTGGCAACATTGATCGCATTGACGAATTTCTGCTGATTAATCGCCTGGCCATAGTCCTTGAAATCATTGCGGCCATAATTGGTCGAAATCTCAAAGTTGAATTTGCGGCCGCCCAGCTCAAAATCGCCATCAAACCCGGCAACTCCGCGATAGAGATCATTCTTTGAACTGCCGGTGTTGTCTGACAGATCAACGTTGGCGCGGCTGAGGCGGAAGGTTGAATAACCATTGGTCGAAAGAAAATTCCGCGCCTGTGTGGTCAGCAGCGGGTTGGTCGCTTGGAAGGTCAGCGCGGCCGAGGCACCGCTAAACAGGGTGGAGTTGAAGGTCGGCTGCTGGACCAGCTCATCGCCCTTGCCGCGGAAATACATGCCTTCGGCGAAGAACCGGACATTGTCGGTCAGATCATAATCGAGGAACAGATTGGCGTTGATCCGCTCAATGTCGCTGGTCAACTGGATGAAATCATTGAAGGTAAAGCCATCGCCGCCAGAAGCGCGCGCGGCTGCACTGGTGATAATGCCATTATACAGCGTGCCCCGGGTGAACGGCACGATGTTGCCACTGGCATCGAACATATTGCTATAGGCGCCCGAACCGCTGGTGATCAGACCGCCACGGGTCAGCGAAGGAATGGTTACGCGGCTGACCAGGATCGAACCGGGGAAGAGATCGCTGGTCGAATCATTGAAGCCGATGTTGGGGTTGATCCGGCCGTCATTGGCCGGGGTCCGTCCTGCAGGGCCGAAAGTTGCGGCCTGGGCCGTGGTAGGGTTGGTCAGATTGCCCAGATTGTTGCGGAAGAACTGGCGCGAATTGCCAACCATGCCGTCAACCCGTTCATAGCCGATCGCCGCGGTGATGTTGCCGCGATCGCCGCCAAAGTTCATCCCGCCCGCCAGCTGGGCGTTCCAGCGGAAGTTGTCACCCTGTCCGGTCACGCCCGAAGTCAGCGTGGCCTT
Source organism: Novosphingobium sp. (assembly GCA_043768005.1). Lineage (GTDB taxonomy): Bacteria > Pseudomonadota > Alphaproteobacteria > Sphingomonadales > Sphingomonadaceae > Novosphingobium. Next base: position 2,966 of record JAYVKX010000022.1, read on the forward strand.
CAACCCCTGATACTTGCGCTTGAGGATGATGTTGACGGTTCCCGCGATCGCGTCCGAACCATAGACCGGCGCGCCGCCGATGCTGACGCGGTCGATCCGATCAACCAGGATGGTCGGGATCGTGTTGAGATCAACCTGCGTCCCTTGCGAGGCGTTGTTGAACACCGAGGTGACGTTTGAGGAAACCACGCGGCGGCCGTTGAGCAAAGTCAGCGTGCGGTTTGAACCGATGCCGAAGCTGTTGATGAAGTTCACCCCCTGGCCGAACGTGCCCTGCGCGCCATTGGGGGTTACAGAACCACGGAAGCCCGGGATTTCGTTAAGCGCATCTGCCACATTGGTCAGGCCGCGATCTTCGAGATATTTGGCCTGGACCGAGACGATTGGCTCTGCACTGCTCAGATTGGGCAGCTTGATGCGCGAGCCGGTAACCACGATCGCCTTGTCGTTCGCAACTGCGCTGCCATCGGCGTTGCGCTGGGTGATGCTGGTGTCATCAACAGTGTCCGGAGTCGCGGTGTCCTGCGCGAAGGCGGCGCTGGCGCTGGTCAGCGCTACGGCGATAACCGCACCCTGCAGGCAGGTCGCGCTAAACAGCGCAGGCTTACGGAATATATTCATATACTTAGCCCCTTGATCGCTGCCCGGTTTATAGCGGTTCAGCCATGGTTGGAATGACAATGCCGGTTGGACAGCCTTGCAATTCGCTGGACCCAGATGCGGACCCGGATGGTGCTTGCGTGGGATGGTTGCGAACGGCATTCAATTGGCAATTTCCTGCGCGCGACATTTCCGTTCGGCTTGTGGCAATTTAACAACAAGATCGGACGGCAGGCCCGGCACCAATTAACCGGTTTGCCTGGGCGGCTCACGCGGGGCGCTATGCTCTGGCCCTTGCTTGACGCTGCGACAGCTTCGCCTTAATCGAACGATTAAATCAGTTTCAACGGAGAGAATCGAGCCATGGCTACTGCTTATATTGTCGATGCGGTGCGCACCGCTGGCGGGCGGCGCGGCAGTCGTCTGGCCGGGGTGCATCCGGTCGATCTGGCCGCAGCCGCGCTAGATGCCATCGTCGGGCGCAGCGGGATTGATCCGGGCGCGGTGGATGATGTGATCATGGGCTGCATCAGCCAGGGCGGACAGCAGGCCGGGCAGGTGGGCCGCAATGCGGTGCTGGCGAGCAAGCTGCTGCCCCAATCGACCCCGGCGGTAACGATCGACCGCCAGTGCGGATCATCCCAGCAGGCGATCCAGTTTGCCGCGCAAGCGGTGATGAGCGGCACGCAGGACGTGGTGATCGCCGCAGGGATTGAAAGCATGACCCGGGTGCCGATGGGCTCCACCGCGATGTTCCACATGAAAGAGGGGCTGGGCAACTACAAGTCGCCCGGGCTGGAGGCCAAATATCCCGGGATCATGTGGTCGCAGTTCATGGGCGCG
>JAYVKX010000023.1:0-2674 GCA_043768005.1 Novosphingobium sp.
GCGATCCCGGCGTGATCGGTACCGACCACCCACAGCGCATCCTTGCCGCGCAGGCGTTCATAGCGGACCACGATATCCTGCAGCGTATTGTCCAGCGCATGGCCGATATGCAGACTGCCCGTCACATTGGGCGGCGGGTTGACGATGGTGAAGGGCTCGGCATCGGGGCGATCGGGGCGAAACAGCCCGTTCGTTTCCCAATGCGCATACCATTTCGCCTCGATCGCAGCGGGGTCGAAGGTCTTGTCGAGGGTCTGGCCTGAAGTTGCTTGTGTCATGTCGGGGGCGCTTTGCCAGCGGCTTGACCTACGTGCAAGCTTGTCGGGGATGCGGTTTTACCGCATGACCAGCGCCAATGCGCGAATGGGCTGACTTTACCGCCGAAACCGATGCCGATGGCGCGCTTGTCCTGGCGCTGACCGGCCCGATGGTCGTCGCCTCGATCGGGGTGATCGATCGCCGCCTGCGTGAGCTGACAGAGCCTGTCGCCACGCTTGATCTGAGCGGTATTACCGAGATTGATACCGTTGGCGCGTGGATCACCTGGCGGACCGCGCGGGACAATGATGCGCGCATCACCGGGGCGAGCGATAAGGCGCTGCGGCTGATCGCTGCGATCAAAGGCGGGCAAGACGATGCAGCGTTTGCCCCGCACCGTTTGCCGCTGTTTGAACGGGTGCCCGATGCGGTCGGGCAGTTTGTCAGCGGCACGGCGCATGGCACGGTTGGGATCCTGGGCTTTCTGGGCGCGACGCTGATCGCGATTGGCGCGCTGATCCGCCATCCCTCGCGGTTCCGGACCAAGGCGCTGGTGCGGCAATTGGAGCTGGTCGGGGTTTCGGCGCTGGGGATCATCGGCTTGATGAGCTTTCTGATCGGGATCGTGATCGCCCAGCAAGGCGCAGTGCAGCTGCGCCAGTTCGGGGCAGAGATCTATACGATCAACCTTACCGGGCGGCTCTCCATGCGCGAACTTGGCGTGCTGATGACTGCGATCATGGTTGCTGGGCGTTCCGGCTCGGCCTTTGCGGCGCAGATCGGCACGATGAAGCTGACCGAAGAGATTGATGCGATGCGCACCATAGGCGTCTCCCCGGTAGAGGCGCTGATTATCCCGCGGGTGCTGGCCTGCACCTTCATGATGATCCTGCTGGGGTTCTATTCGGCGGTCATGTCGATCATCGGCGGGGCGTTTCTGGCCAGCATGACTCTGGAAATTCCCTTCTTCACCTTCCTCTCGCGGATTCAGGAAGTGGTGCCGATCCACGATGTCTGGGTCGGGCTGGTCAAAGCCCCGATGTTCGGGCTGATCGTGGCGCTGACCGGGTGCTATCAGGGGATGCAGGTTCAGGGCAATGCCGAGGAGGTGGGCCTGCGCACGACCATGGCGGTGGTCCAGGCGATCTTCATGGTAATCGTACTCGATGCCTTTTTCGCGGTGTTCTTTACCGAAGTGGGCTGGGGATGAGAGAAGACCGTGAGGAAATCATTGAAGATATCGAGGACGTCGCCCGCCGCTTGATGCCGGGCGCGTTTCTGGGCGAATTTCCCATCGTGGTCGAAGGCGTGAGCAACAGCTTTGGCCCGCATGTGATCCACGAAAACCTGTGCCTGAAAGTCCGCCGGGGGGAGATCATCGGGGTGGTTGGCGGCTCTGGCACCGGCAAATCGGTGCTGATGCGCTCGATCATCGGGCTGCAGATCCCGGAAGCGGGCCGGATCGAAGTGCTGGGCCGATCGATCACCGATGCCCGCGATGATGATGATATCGATATCCGCAGCCGCTGGGGGGTGTTGTTTCAAGGCGGGGCGCTGTTTTCGACGCTGACGGTCGCGGAAAATGTCGAGGTGCCGCTGAAAGAATTCTATCCCGAAATCAGCGACGAGCTGCGCCACGAAATCGCCCGTTACAAGGTGATGCTATCGGGTCTTCCGGCTGAGGCGGCGCATAAATTTCCGTCCGAGCTGTCGGGTGGGATGAAAAAGCGCGCTGGCCTTGCCCGCGCGCTGGCGCTGGATCCGGAGTTGTTGTTCCTGGATGAACCAACCGCCGGGCTTGATCCGATCGGCGCGGCGGCGTTCGATCAGCTGACCAGGGAATTGCAGGATACGCTGGGGCTGACGGTGTTCCTGATTACCCATGACCTTGATACGCTTCACGAAATTTGTGACCGGGTGGCAGTAATCGCGGATCGCCAAGTGATCGCGGTGGGGACTATCCCGGAACTGCTGGCGCTGGATCATCCGTGGATCCAGGAATATTTCAACGGTCCGCGCGGCAGAGCCGCGCAACTCAGCCAAATGAGTGGCAGAGCGGCGGCGGATGCCCAGCACCGCGTGACGGCGATGGACAAGCCTAAGGGCAAGGGGGCATAGAGCGGGCGATGGAAACACGGGCCAATCATGTCTGGGTGGGCGCAGTAACGCTGGTGCTGATGGCTGCGCTGGCGGCGTTTGTCATCTGGATTGCGCGGCTGGGCCAGGCCAATCAGCATGAATATGACATCTTCTTCCGCCAATCGGTTGATGGGCTGGCCAAGGGATCGCAGGTGGCGTTCGCGGGCGTGCCGGTGGGCCAGATCAAGACGATCGAGCTATGGAAGAAAGACCCCAGCTTCGTTCGGGTCCGGATCAGCGTGGACGATGAGGTGCCGATCCTGCTGGGCACGACCGC
>JAYVKX010000024.1:0-15028 GCA_043768005.1 Novosphingobium sp.
GCGAGGGTTTCAGCGCGTGGGAAGCGCGGCAAGCGCAGCCTTCCACGGCAGCAGTATAGCACCGTGGCGGGCGGGATAGCTGCGCGCCGCTGCAATCAAGGCAAGCTGCGGCCAATCGGGTAGCGGCCCGGCACCCGCCAGCCAGCGCTGGATAGACTGCGTGCTTGGAACCAGCGCTGCGCGATCTAGCCCGGGGGCAGCGGCGGCGAAGATCGCGGCGCAGGCCTGCCCGATGGCGCAGGCATGAACCCTAAGGCCAATCCGTTCGATCCGATTTTCGGAATCCAGCACAAGGCCAACCGCGATCGTACTGCCGCAGGTGGGCGAACGCGCCTCTCCCTGATTGGCAAAGCCGGGATCCCATGGCCACGCCACCAGACTGGTTGCCAGCGATAGAATTTGCGGGGTGTATAGTACCGCGGCCGAAGCCACGGCTATTTCTTGCCCTTGGCGCCAGCCTCGGCCTTAGCAGCCTCACGGCGACGCTCACCGATCATCTTGACCAGCCCTTCGCTGCTGGCATTGACGAAGGGATAGCTGCGCGATTGGGTGATCCAGTCTGGCCGCCCGCCAACTCCCCAGGCCACATCGAAGCCGAGCATCAGGACCGAGAAGGCCACGACGACAATCACCATCCCTTTCATCGCACCGAAGCCAAAGCCAAGCAGCCGGTCTATCGGACCAAGCACCGAATTACGGCTTGCCTCACCAAACGAATTGGCGAGCATTTTGACGATCGCGTAGGGTAGCAACAGCAGCAGGGCGAAGGCCATCACCGCTGACCCTGACGAGGTGCCAATATAGGGCCCAAGCAACTCCGCGAGAGGAGTGTGCAGATAATGGATCGCAAACAGCGAGATAACCCATGCTGCCAGCGCCAGAACCTCTTGCACAAAACCGCGCATGAAACCGGTAATCGCGCCCAGGCCAACGAGCAGAAGTACAGCGATGTCGAAACCTGTCATAAGTCAGTGAAGCTAAGCCTCAGCCATGATCCGGTCAACGAGATTTGGTAACAGTGCCAGCCCGGTATAGCGCACAGAGCCCAGATCCTGCCCGCTTTCAGGTGGGCCACAGGCGCAGCCAAAGCCCAGTTTGGCTGCCTCGCGCACCCGGATCGGGGCATGGGCAACCGGGCGGATTTCTCCGGCGAGCGAGACTTCGCCAAACCACACCGCATCCGGAGCAAGCGGGCGATCCGCCAATGCAGAGACCAGAGCTGCGGCAACGGCGATGTCCGCCGCTGGATCTGACAGGCGGTAACCTCCTGCAACATTTAGATAAACTTCGCAGGATGAAAAGTTCAGTCCGCAGCGCGCCTCCAGCACAGCCAGCAGCATGGCAAGCCGGCCATTGTCCCACCCGACCACGGCGCGGCGCGGCGTCGCCCCGCTGGCAAGCCGCACGATCAGGGCCTGAATTTCAACCAGCACCGGCCGGGTTCCCTCAATCGCTGGAAATACCGCGCTGCCCGGAACCGGTTGATCGCGGCCTGAAAGAAACAGCATGGATGGGTTGGAAACTTCCTCAAGCCCGGCCCCGGCCATCGCAAACACCCCGATTTCATCGACCGGGCCAAAGCGATTCTTCAAAGAGCGGAGGATTCGGTATTGATGGCTGCGCTCACCCTCAAAGCTCATCACCACATCGACCATATGTTCCAGCACGCGCGGCCCCGCGATGCTTCCATCCTTGGTCACATGGCCGACCAGCACCAGCGCAACCCCGTTTTCCTTGGCATAGCGGATCAGTTCAAACGCGCAGCCGCGCACCTGGCTGACCGTGCCGGGCGCGCCTTCGATCTGATCGGAGTGCATCGTCTGGATCGAATCGATCACCAACAAGGTCGGCGGTTCCATCCCGCTTAGCGTCGTGACGATATCCCGCACCGAGGTTGCGGCGGCGAGCCGGATTGGCGCGCCCGCCAGCCCCAACCGGTCTGCCCTGAGGCGCACCTGCCCGGCGGCTTCCTCTCCGCTGATATAAACCGCATCGCCGCCAGCCTGCGCGATCAGCGCCGCGCTTTGCAGCAGCAGCGTCGATTTTCCGATACCCGGATCGCCGCCCATCAGGATGGCAGAGCCGGGAACCAGCCCTCCGCCCAGCGCGCGATCAAATTCAGCCAGACCGGTGGAGCGGCGGCGCAGGATTTCTCCCGGCGCATCCAGCGGCTCGAACACTATCGCCCGCCCGCCCGATGACAGATCATGCTTGGACGAAAAAACTGTCTGCGGCGCTTCCTCGGCCAAGGTGTTCCATTCCGTGCAATCGGAACACTGCCCCTGCCAGCGGTGCGAAACGCTGCCGCAGCCGGAACAGATAAAGCGTCGTTTTGGTTTGGCCATGGCAAGTTTCTATCGAGAACGGATCAAGAACGCAATTGCCATCTGCGCCGCACTGGGCCAAGCATGTGGTATGCGCCAGAAAGAGCTCCGCATTGCCCTGGTTTGTTACGGCGGGGTCAGCCTTGCTGTCTATATGCACGGCGTGACCAAGGAATTGTGGAATCTCGCCCGGGCGAGCCGCGATTTCCTTGCCCGGAAGGACGGAACTGGCGGCACCAAGGGCGTCTATCTGCATCTGCTCCAGCGGATCGAACAGCACCACGGGCTGCGATTGCGGGTGCTGCCGGATATTGTCGCCGGGGCCAGTGCGGGCGGGATCAACGGCGTGTATCTGGCTCAGGCGATCCATTCCGGGCAATCGCTGGAGCCGCTGACCAAACTGTGGCTTGAACGCGCCGATGTCGATGTTCTGCTTGATCCTGAGGCGCGGCCGTGGACCCGGCTGAGCAAATTCTGGGCGATGCCGCTGGTCTGGTACATGCTGACCCGGGCCGGCAATGCCATTTCATCCAGCGTCGCCCCGGAAACCCGGCATGAAGTTCGGGCCAAGCTATCGCGGCTGATCCGGGCGCGCTGGTTTGCGCCGCCGTTCGGTGGCATTGGGTTTTCGCACCTGCTGGCCGAAGCACTGGATACCATGGCGGAGTGTGAGAGCGAACTGCCGCTGCTCCCGCCCGGTCATCCGCTTGACCTGTTTGTTACGGCAACCGATTTCAAGGGCCATAAGGAAGTCCTGCGGCTCCACAGTCCGGCACTGATCGAGGAGAGTGAGCACCGGCTGTCGATCGGCTTTCGCGCCGCTACCCCCGGCACGTCCGATGGCGCGCTGGCGCCTCCGCTCGAACTGGTTTTTGCAGCGCGCGCCACGGCCAGTTTCCCCGGGGCCTTTCCAGCGCTGCAATTCAGCGAAATCGATCGGCTTGCCGCCGCACGCAGCATACCTTGGCCAAGCCGGGAGGCGTTTGCGACCCGGCTGATGCCCGAACATGCCCGGCGCGGGGAAATCAACGGGGTGTCGCTGATCGATGGATCGGTGCTGGTCAACGCCCCTTTTGCCGAGGCGATGGGCGTGTTGGGCCACCGCCCGGCCCAGCGCGAGGTTGACCGGCGGTTTGTCTATATCGATCCCCGCCCGGATGAGGTTGGCGGCATGACGCGCAGCGATCCGCATCCGCCGGGGTTTTTCTCGGTGATTTTCGGCTCGCTCTCGTCAATCCCGCGTGAGCAGCCGGTGCGTGACAATCTGGACCAGATCACCCGCCAATCGCGCGATCTTGAAGGACTGCGGGTAATTATCGATGCCCTGCGGCCCGAAGTAGAAGAGGCAGTTGAAAAGCTGTTCGGGCGGACATTGTTTTTTGATCGGCCCACCGTCGGTCGGTTAACCGGGTGGCGGGCCAAGGCTCAACAGGCGGCGGCGGAAAAGGCCGGCTATGCTTATCATGGCTATGCACAGGTCAAATTCGGCGGGATTGTCGATGCATTGGCAGAGGTGATCCACGCCAGCGCACCGGAATTGATGTTGGCCGGATCCGAACCGATTGCCGATCATTTGACCGCCTATCTCGCCACGGTCGGGCTGGACCGGATTTCTGCGATGCGCGGCGGCGCGAGCGAGGCGGCGATCTTCTTTTTCCGCGATCATGATCTGGGCTTTCGGATCCGGCGCCTGCGGTTGCTCGCCCGGCGGCTGTCAACTGATTGGGATGATATTGATAGCCTTGCCCCGATGGCCCGCGAACATGCCCGCGATGCGGTTTACCGCGCACTCGCCCTCTATTTTGAGCGGGAGCCGGTGGCCGCACTCGGCCCTGATTTCGGCGCGATCGCGGTGCATGTGTTCGATGATCCCGGGCTGGTGATAGAGACTATTGCAGCACGCCGTCAGCTGGCCGAGATCGATCTGATCGTCGATGCTCTGCTGGTTGAGGGGATGGCGGCCATCCCGCGCGAATTGCGGCGGCGGATCCTGCTCGGCTTTCTGGGCTTCCCGTTTTTCGACACGGTCACGCTGCCATTGTTGCGCAGCGAAGGCTCGACCGAGTTCGAACCGGCCAAGGTTGACCGGATATCCCCCGATGATGCCAATGCGATCCGCAGCGGCGGCGCTCTGGAATGTTTGCGCGGGGTGGAATTTTATAACTTCGGGGCGTTCTTCAGCCGGGCCTACCGGGAAAATGACTATCTGTGGGGGCGCCTGCATGGGGCAGAACGGATGATCGATCTGGTCGTTTCCGCGCTGCCCGATGGCGCGCTGTTCGATCTGGCAGAGCTGAAGGACATCAAGCGCGAAGCCTTCCTTGCGATCCTGGCCGAAGAGGAAACCCGGTTGACTGCCGATCCGGCGCTGATCCCGGGAATTCGCGCCGAGATTGAGGGCGTGCCCGCGTAACTGTGCGGTCAGGCCTTCAACACGCTTTTCAGCCGTTCGAAGAAACCCTTGGACTCCGGGCATTCCTCACCCGTTTCGGTCGCCTGAAGTTCTTTCAGCAATTCCTTCTGGCGGGCCGAAAGCCTGGTTGGGGTTTCCACCATGATTTCGACCACCAGATCGCCGTGCCCCCGGCCCTGTAGCACCGGCATACCCGCGCCGCGTTTGCGCAGCTGCTTGCCCGATTGGATCCCGGCCGGAATGATGATGGCGTGCATCTGGCCATCAAGGCCGGGGATTTCGATCTCTCCGCCCAGCGCCGCGCTGGTGAAAGTTATCGGGGCGCGGGTGACCAGCGTGGTCCCATCCCGCTCGAACACCGGATGGCGGCGAATGTGGAGGAAAATATACAAATCGCCCGGCGGTGCGCCGAACGGCCCCGCCTCGCCCTTGCCGGCCAGACGAATGCGTGTGCCGTTATCAACGCCCGGCGGCACCGCAACATCAAGCGTCTGGGACTGATCGACCCGCCCTTCACCGCGGCAGGACTGACATGGCTTTTCGATCACCTCACCCCGGCCGTGACAGGTCGGGCAAGTCCGCTCGACCATGAAAAAGCCCTGCTGGGCGCGAACCTGGCCATGACCGCCGCACAGATTGCAACGCCGCGTACCGGTGCCGGGCTCCGCGCCTTTGCCGCCGCAGGGCGCACAGGCGGTCGAAACCTCAATCTCGATCTGGGCCTTCTTGCCGTGAAACGCCTCGTCGAGGCCAATTTCCATGTCATAGCGCAAATCTGCGCCGCGCCGGGCCTGCTGCCGCCCGCCGCCGCCAAAGGCGCTGCCAAAGATCGTTTCGAAAATGTCGCCAATGTCAGAAAAGCCGCCTCCGCCGCCATTACCCATCCCGCCGTTTTCAAAGGCGGCATGGCCGAACCGGTCGTAAGCAGCGCGCTTTTGCGGGTCACTGAGGCAGGCATAGGCAGAGCTGATTGCCTTGAACTTGGCCTCGGAATCATCGCATCCCGGGTTCTTGTCGGGGTGAAAACGCATCGCAAGACGCCGGTACGACGATTTGATCGTCGCATCGTCGGCGGCGCGTTCTACTTCGAGCAGCTCGTAAAAATCTGTTTCGACCGACATCAAATAGCCCCGCACGAAAGCCCCGCCCCGTCGGGGAGGGGTTGGGGTGGGGGAACGACGCTGGCGTAGTGGCCCACCCCGCTGCGACTAGACGGCAAAGCCGTCAAGTCTCGCTGCCCCTCCCCGTCGGGGAGGGGTGAGATCAGCCCTTGTTCTCATCAACTTCAGAGAACTCGGCATCAACCACATCTTCGGCCTCCTCAGCCGGAGCATCTCCGCTGGGCGAGGCAGCTGCGGCCTGTTCCTTCTCATAGATCGCCTGACCCATCTTCATCGCCTTTTCGGTGAGTTCCTGGGTCTTAGCGGTCATCGCATCGGCATCGCCGCTTTCGATCGCGGTTTTGGCTTCGGCAATGGCTGCTTCGATTTCAGCCTTGAGGTCGGCGCTGATCTTGTCGCCATTTTCTTCAAGCTGGCGCTCGGTCGCATGAACCAGGCTATCGGCATTGTTCTTGGCCTCGGCCTCGGCGCGGCGCTTCTTGTCCTCTTCGGCAAACTGTTCGGCATCGCGAACCATCTGGTCGATGTCCGCATCCGAAAGTCCGCCAGAGGCCTGGATGCGGATCTGCTGTTCCTTGCCGGTGCCCTTGTCCTTGGCGCTGACGTTGACGATACCGTTCGCGTCGATATCGAAAGTGACCTCGATTTGCGGTACGCCGCGCCGTGCGGGCGGAATGCCGACAAGATCGAACTGGCCGAGCATCTTGTTGTCAGCCGCCATTTCGCGCTCGCCCTGCGCAACGCGGATCGTCACCGCCTGCTGGTTATCATCCGCAGTCGAATAGATCTGGCTCTTCTTGGTCGGGATCGTGGTGTTGCGATCGATCATCCGGGTGAACACCCCGCCCAGCGTCTCGATCCCCAGCGACAGCGGGGTGACATCCAGCAGCAGCACGTCCTTGACATCGCCCTGCAGCACGCCCGCCTGGATCGCCGCGCCCATAGCAACGACTTCATCGGGATTGACGCCAGTGTGCGGTTCCTTGCCGAAGAAATCCTTCACCGCTTCGCGGACCTTGGGCATGCGGGTCATCCCGCCGACCAGCACCACTTCATCGATGTCGGCTGCCTTGAGGCCCGCATCGGACAATGCCTTGGAGCAAGGCGCAATGGTGCGCTTGATCAGCGCCGCGACCATCTTTTCAAGATCGGCGCGGGTAATCACCTCAACCAGATGCAGCGGCGTGGTGGCGCCGCCTTCCATCCGGGCGGTGATGAACGGCAGGTTGATTTCGGTGGTCTGCGCACTCGACAGCTCGATCTTGGCCTTTTCGGCGGCTTCCTTGAGCCGCTGGAGGGCGAGCTTATCAATGCGGAGATCCATGTTCTCCTTCTTCTTGAACTGTTCGGCGAGATATTCGACGATCTGGGTGTCGAAATCTTCGCCGCCCAGGAACGTGTCGCCATTGGTCGATTTCACTTCAAACACACCGTCGCCGATCTCGAGGATCGAAACGTCGAAAGTGCCGCCACCAAGATCGTATACCGCGATGGTCTTGCCATCGTTCTTGTCGAGGCCGTAGGCGAGCGCTGCCGCAGTCGGCTCGTTGATGATCCGCAGCACTTCAAGCCCCGCAATCAGCCCGGCATCCTTGGTTGCCTGGCGCTGCGCATCATTGAAATAGGCCGGAACAGTAATCACCGCCTGCGTCACGGTTTCGCCAAGATAGCTTTCCGCGGTTTCCTTCATCTTCTGCAGGATGAAAGCGCTGATCTGGCTGGGCGAATAATCCTCGCCGCCGGCCTTGACCCAGGCATCGCCATTCTTGCCCTTGACGATCGGATAGGGGACCAGCTCGGTGTCCTTCTTGGTCACCGGATCGTCAAAGCGGCGACCGATCAGGCGCTTCACCGCGAAAATCGTGTTGTCACCATTGGTCACCGCCTGGCGCTTGGCCGGCTGGCCGATCAGTCGCTCACCGTCCTTGGTGAAAGCAACGATCGAGGGCGTGGTGCGCGCGCCTTCGGAATTCTCGATAACTTTAGGCTTGCCGCCGTCCATAACCGCAACGCAGCTGTTGGTCGTACCAAGATCAATACCGATAACTTTAGCCATTCTAACCCTATCCTTGCATCGTGTGTGACACTGCAGCTTGCGCTTCCCGGAAGCCCGGCGAAACGGATCGTGCAGCTCGCTGGCATTTAACGTTCTGGTGGCGGATATAGGTGCGGTTTTGCTTGGCACAAGGGCGCGGGCGGATTAGCGGCAGGGGATGTCCACAGCTGGAACAGAAGGCACTTTCACGATGAAATTCGCAACAATGATACAGGCCAGTATTCTTTTGGCGGCGCTGGCGCTGGCTGGCTGTCAGGAAAAGGCACAGGCCCCCGCGCCGACAACTGCCCAGACCAATCCAGATGCCCAGACCAATCCCGATGCCAAGCCCGGCCTGAGCCTGACAGACGGCCAGTTGAGCCTGCCCGCCGTATCGGGAAATCCGGGCGCGGCCTATTTCACCCTGTCCAACGGCGGAGAGGCTGCGACGCTGGCGGCGATCAGCATCGCGGGCGCGCAAAAGACCGAAATGCACGAAACGAACGGCGGATCGATGACCCCGATCGCGGCGCTTACGCTAAAGCCCGGGGAAAGCGTGAAGTTTGCGCGCGGCGGCAAACACGTCATGGTTTTCGGGCTTGATCCCAACATTGCGCCGGGCAGCAAGGCAGAGATCACGCTGATCTTCGCCGATGGTGACAAACTCTCGGCCCCGCTCAGTGTACTCGCACCGGGGCAAATGGCCATGGATCACGGGGATATGCCCTGAACGAGCCGCCGATCACCCATTCCTGCCCGGTCGGCGGTGAGCGAGCGCTTACCGCTGGCGAAACGGCGCTGGTCCGGCAGATCTTTGGCCGTGCGATTGATCCGGCACCCGTGCGGATCAGGCGGCGGCGGTTTTTCCCGCTGCAACCGCGCCGTACCACCATGGCGCCTTGCGGAAATCTTCACTTTCACCCCGCCTCTGCCAGTTACTGTGATGATTTCAGCCAAGCCGAACCGCATCTTCAGGCTCATTTCATCCATGAAATGACCCATGTGTGGCAGGCGCAAACCCGCGGAAAATACTACCTTTTGCTGATGCGCGGGCCCCTGTGCCGGTATAGCTATAGCCTGAAACCGGGCTGGAATCTGGAACGATACGGGCTGGAACAACAAGCCGAAATCGTCCGCCATGCCTTCATGCTGCGCAATGGCTGGCCTGTTGCCGGGGTGGCCGACAAGCGGATGTATGATCGGTTGGTGGATTTTCCGGGGGCAGAGTATTGAGTTTTAATCCGGCTCCAGATTAACCGGTTGTTTGCTTACTGATGCGAAATAATCAGGAATGGAACACGGCAAAATCATTGAACAACCGAACCTCGACAAATATGATATGGCCTTAGCGCGGAATGACTTGCTTGATGCTTTTGCTGATCTTGAAATGATAATTTCAAAAATACTGCGCTCCTGCGGGGTCTCTCCCGGAAACGAGCCCTTCGGTAACAGAATCAAGACTTTCAGAACTGCCGAAAAAACGACGCTGATTGCGAAAGCAAATCTGCCCCAACGTGACCAGATAGCAGACGAGATTGCGGCGTTGCTTCCGGTCCGCGCCGACATTGTCCATAGCCGCCTGCGGGCCTGCCGTGTCGAAGGGCACGTCGTGAGCTACTTTATCAATTCGCAGGAGGCGTCGTCTGACTACCCATCAGGCCGACTGCTATCGCTAACTCAGATCAATAGCCTTATTGAAAAGGTCGACAAGCTGACCGAAAGGGTTGGTGGGCTAAACCGCGCAACTAATCCCCCTTCTTCGCCACCGCCACCATCGCAGGGCGCAACAGGCGGTCCTTGATCATGTAGCCGGCCTGCAATTCCTGTACGATCGTGCCCGGCGCAAGCTCTGCTGACGGAACTTCGATCATTGCCTGATGCTGGTTGGGATCGAGCGGCAGGCCCATTGCGGCAATGCGACTGATGCCATGGGCGGCGAACACCTTGTCAATCTCGCGGCCGGTGGCTTCAAGGCCTGCGACGAGGTTCTTGAGCTTTTCATCCTCGCGCAGCTCCTGAGGAATGGCATCCAACGCACGAGCAAGATTATCTGATACCGAGAGAATATCGCGGGCAAAGCCGGTCGCGGCATAGGCGCGCGTATCAGCGATATCCTTTTCAAGGCGGCGGCGGACATTCTGGGTTTCGGCCTTGGCGTAAAGCACATCCTGCCTCGCCGATTCCAGCTGCCCCTGCAACAGCGCAAGCTCGCCTGCGCCATCATCGAGCAGTTCCTCGGGAACGCCGTTCAATTCTGCGGCAACCGCCGGATCGTCCTGCGGCTTGGTATCATCATTCATGTCGTAAAAGTTCCAGCTAGCCGATGAGTTTGCCCAGGCTATGGGCGGTGAAATCTACCATGGGCACGACGCGCGCATAATTCAACCGCGTCGGGCCGATTACCCCAACAACGCCGATGACTCTTCCATCGCGGTCGCGGTAGGGGGAGGCGATCACGGATGAGCCGGAAAGCGCAAACAATCGGTTCTCTGCGCCGATGAAAATCCGCGTCGCCTCTGCTTCGCGCGCCGAATCGAGCAGCTGGGCCACCGTCTGCTTGTTTTCCAGATCATCGAGCAACGAGCGGACCCGCTCGATATCGCCCAGCGCCGCTTCATCAAGCAGATTGGCCTGCCCGCGAACGATCAGCACCGGGCGGCGGGCGGCATCCTCGCTCCACACCGCCAGGCCGCGCTCCACCATATCGCGGCTCGCCTCATCCAGCGCGCTTCTGCCCGAGGAAATCTCGGCGCGCATCGCGCGGGCCGCTTCGGCCAGCGTACGCCCGCCCAGATGTGCAGTGATATAGTTGGACGCCTCTTCCAGCGCGCCGGGCCGGATCATGCCGGGTAGTTCGACCACCCGGTTCTCCACCCCGCCATCCTCACCCACCAGCACCGCCAGTGCGCGTCCGGGCGAGAGCGGCACCAGGCTCAGCTGCAATAATCGCGGCTCGCGGCGCGGCACCATGACGATACCTGCACAGGCCGAAAGATCAGACAGAATCGCGCTGGTCGCCGCCAGTGCGGCTTCGATCGGGCCGGGTTCAGCCAGTCGCCGTTCGATCGCGGTGCGTTCCTCCAGCGTCGGTTCTGTTGCTTGCATCATCCCATCAACGAACAGCCGCAGGCCAAGGTCAGTCGGCATTCGCCCCGCGCTGGTATGCGGCGCAGCAAGCAGGCCCAGCTGTTCCAGATCCGCCAGCACCGAACGGATCGAGGCAGGCGAGAGGTTCAAAGCGCTACCGGCCAAAGTCTTGGATCCGGCCAGCGTCTTTGAACCAACCGGCTGTCCGCTGCCCAGATAGCCTTCCACCACAAGCCGGAAAATATCCCGCGCTCGGGTGGTCAGTTCGGTGATTGGCGGGCCTTGCATCGCGCGCAATGTAAGCCTTGCACTTGCAGCCTCAAGCCCAATGCGCCTAACGGGGCAGGAAATTCAACATAAGGACTTTTCATGCGACCTTCCGGCCGTGCACCCGACGAGATGCGCGCACTCTCTTTCGAGACAAATTTCACCATCCATGCCGAAGGTTCGGTGCTGGTTTCCTTTGGCAATACCAAGGTGCTGGTCACCGCTTCGGTTGAAGAACGCCTGCCGCCATGGCTGCGCGGCAAGGGTGAAGGCTGGGTGACGGCGGAATATTCGATGCTTCCCCGCGCCACCCATACCCGCGGCCAACGCGAAGCGGCCAAGGGCAAGCAAAGCGGCCGGACGCAGGAAATCCAGCGGCTGATCGGGCGTTCATTGCGCGCGGTGACTGATCTGAAGAAGCTGGGTGAGCGACAGATCACGCTCGACTGCGATGTGATCCAGGCCGATGGCGGCACCCGCACTGCGGCTATTTCAGGCGCGTGGGTGGCGCTACGTCTGGCGATCCAGGGGCTGATCGCTTCGGGCGCGATCAAGGAAGATCCGCTGACCGAAAAGGTCGCCGCAGTCAGCTGTGGAATCTTCAAGGGCAATCCGGTGCTTGATCTTGATTATATCGAGGATAGCGCGGCCGATGCCGACGCCAATTTCGTGCTGATCGAAGGCGGCAAGATCGCCGAAGTGCAGGCAACGGCGGAAGGCGCGACTTATGATGAGGAAGCGCTGCTGCGCCTGCTCCGCCTGGCCCGGATCGGCACCGATCTGAGCTTTGCCGCACAGGCCAAAGCGGTCACATGACTTCCAGGCAGCTTGGCGGCGGAACTCTGGTGATCGCCACGCATAATGCCGGCAAGCTGAAGGAAATCGGCGCGCTGCTGGCGCCTTATGGAATGAGCTGCATTTCGGCAGGCTCGCTGGGCCTGCCGGAACCAGCCGAAACGGGCAAAACCTTTGCCGAAAACGCACTGATCAAGGCGCGGGCAGCGGCCGAAAATTCGGGCCTGCCAGCGCTTGCCGATGATAGCGGCCTATGCGTTGCTGCGCTGGAAAATATGCCCGGTGTCTATACCGCCGATTGGGCCGAGCGACAGTGGTTTGAGGGCAAGCCGGGCCGCGATTGGTATATGGCGATGGGCAAGGTCGAAGGACGGTTGCGCGAACAGGGCGCAGAAGTCGATCGATCATGCTGGTTCGCATGCGTGCTGGCCGTGGCCTGGCCCGACGGGGAATATGCGGTCTATGAAGGCCGCGCCGATGGTACGCTTACCTGGCCGCCGCGCGGAATCATGGGCTTTGGTTATGACCCGGTGTTCGTGCCCTTGGGTGATACCCGCACCTTTGCCGAACTCGATCCGCAGGAAAAGCATCGCATCAGCCACCGCGCCGATGCCTTTGCCAAGCTGGTCGCGGAACAATTTGGCAGCTAAGCTGCGATTATGGCCCGCGCGCTCTACATCCATTGGCCCTTCTGCCTTGCCAAATGCCCTTATTGTGACTTCAACAGCCATGTCCGCAATAGGGTGGACCATGCGCTGTGGGAGCAATCGCTGCTGGCCGATATGGCGCGCGAAGCTGAGGCTGCGGGCGGCGAGGCGCTGAGCTCGATCTTCTTTGGCGGCGGCACTCCTTCGTTGATGCCCCCGGCGCTGGTCGCCAGGCTGCTGGATGAGGCAGAAAGGCGCTGGGGCTTTGCGCCTGAGATCGAGATTACGCTGGAGGCCAATCCATCCTCGATCGAGGCGGCGAAATTCGCTGATCTGGCTGCTGCCGGGGTCAACCGGGTATCGCTGGGGCTGCAGGCGCTGGATGATGCAGCGCTGCGCTTTCTGGGGCGACTGCATAATGCCAGTGAAGGGATCGCCGCGCTGGAAGTGGCGCAGCGGCATTTCGATCGGGTCAGCTTTGATCTGATCTATGCCCGGCCCGATCAAAGCCCAGAACAATGGCAGGCGGAACTTACCTGCGCGCTGGGCTTTGGCACCGGTCATCTCTCGCTGTATCAATTGACGATCGAGCCGGGGACACGGTTTGCCACGCTGGTCCGCGAAAATGCCTTTGTGCCGCTGGCGGATGATCCGGCGGGCGATCTGTTCGCCCTGACCCGCGATCTCACCGCCGCCGCTGGCCTGCCCGCTTATGAGGTCAGCAATCACGCCCGCCGCGGCGAAGAGAGCCGCCATAACCTCACCTATTGGCGTTATGGCGATTATTGCGGGATCGGCCCGGGCGCGCATGGACGGCGCGGCGGAGTGGCGACTGTGCGGCACAAAAAGCCGGAGAACTGGCTGGCCGGGGTTGAACGGCAAGGCGATGGCATCTGTGAGGCGCGCGCGCTTGGCCCGCGTGAGCAAGCCGCCGAAGCCATGCTGATGGGCCTGCGTCTGCGCGAAGGGATTGATCTTGCAGGCCTGGCCAACCGTTTCAGCCTGACCGCGCAAAGTCTGTGCGATCCGGCCAAGCTGGCCTTTTATTCCAGCCTCGGCCTTGCGTGGAGCGACGGCAATCGGATCGGCGTGACGGGCCAGGGTATGCCGGTGCTTGATGCCATGCTGGGAGAGCTGGTTCCGGCGGAGCTGGTCGTGTGACCAAGGCGGATCTGCTCGAAGCCTGGCAGAACTATCTGGTTCAAAACCGCCGCCGTTCACCGCACACCGTCCGCGCTTATTTGGCCACCGCTGCCCGGCTGATTGATGCGCTGGAGGGCAACAGCTGGGCCTCGCTCGCCCGGATCGATGCCGGGGCATTGCGCGGGCAATTGGCCCGGCGGCGGGCAGAAGGCCTGGGCAATGCTGCTGCAGCCAGAGAGCTTTCGGCGCTTAAAGCCTTCATCATTTTTGCTCGGAGACAGGCAGGACACCCCGATCCTTCCCCGCCCCGGATGCGCGGCCCCCGCATCAAAAAGGGCCTGCCCCGCCCGGTAACGCCGGACGAGGCGGTAGGGCTTGCCGCGATGGTTGCTGATGACGCCAGTGAGCAATGGATTGGCGCGCGCGACCGGGCGGTACTGCTGCTGCTTTACGGCGCGGGCCTGCGGATTGCCGAGGCGCTCTCGCTCACCGGGGCAGACCTGCCGCTGGGTGAGGTGCTGGTGGTATCCGGCAAGGGCGGCAAGCAGCGCGCTGTGCCAATCCTGCCGATTATCCGGGCCGCCGTGAGCGATTACCTTGTCAAATCGCCTTGGCCGATGGAGCGCAGCGATCCGCTGTTCCGGGGCCAGCGCGGCGGAATTCTTTCACAGGGGATGATCCAGAAGGCGGTGGCGCGCGCCCGGATCGTGCTGGGCTTGCCCGGCAGCGCTACCCCCCATGCGCTGCGCCACAGCTTTGCCACGCATCTGTTGGGTGCGGGTGTCGATTTGCGCAGTTTGCAGGAACTGCTGGGCCACGCCAGCCTTGGCTCAACCCAGATCTATACCAAGGTCGATGCGGCGACTTTGCTTGATGTTTATCGCAGTGCGCATCCACGAGAGAGATAGTGCGACTGTTTAGCCGCGCGGTTTCCATCGAACCACCCGCCACAGATAGGCCAACACCGCCAGCGCCACGATCGCCGCGATCGCTGGTCCGATCACATGGTTCATATTTTTCAGATAATCGGCCAGCCACAGTCCGCCATAGATCAGTGCCGTGTTCCAAACCGCCGCTCCGGCAAAGGTGAAAGTGAGAAACTTCCATTGCGGCATATGCACCAGCCCCGCCGGAAGCGAGATCATCGTGCGCAGGAAGGGCGAAAAGCGCAACGCAAAGACAATCCACGGCCCATG
>JAYVKX010000025.1:0-3020 GCA_043768005.1 Novosphingobium sp.
GCCTATATCGCCAGCGCGCTGCCCCGCCACACCCCGATGCCCGATTGGGCTGCGCTGCGGCGCGATGGGCTGGGTGAAATCATCGCTCATCACATCCATCTGGCGGGCCCGAAACGGCTGATTATCTTCGGCCGCAACGTCGCATCGCTCATCTCACCGCCTATCGGCCACGACCCGGCGAAAAGCGCTGAAACTTTACCCCGATTTAACCATGAGGGGACCAGCGTGCCGCTGTTGGTGGCAACGGGGCTGGAATTGCTGATGTTGAAGCCACGCGGGAAAGCCGGATTTTGGGGCCGCTGGCTTGAATGGACGGGAACAGTAATAGCGTGACAGGCGTGATGGGAATGCGGGTTTTGGCCCTTGCGCTGGCAGGATCTGCCGCTGCGCTGCCGATCGCTGCGCAGGCCAACAGCGCCGCGGTCGATTACTTCCGCACCCGCGCCGATCGCACCGCAGTGCCGGTCCTGCTCAGCCAGGACGAGCGGGCCTATTACCGCGAATTGTTCTCCGCGATCGACAAGTCTGACTGGACCCGGGTTCAGGCGATGTTTGCGCAAAAGACCGATGGCCCGCTGCATCAGGTGGCCCGCGCTGAATATTTCCTCGCGCCGACCTCACCCAAGATCGATCTGCCCGCGCTGAGTGGATGGCTTGGGACTGGCAGCCAGTTGCCGCAAGCAGAGCAGATCAGCCAACTCGCGCTGAAACGCGGTGCGGTCAATTTGCCGTTCCTGCCCAGCGCGCAAACACTGGTCAGCCTGCCCTATACGCCCAAGCGTATCCGCCCCCGTGAAACCCAGGACGGCACCATGCCGGGCAGTGTCGCAGCGAGCATTGTGGAGCGGATCAAGGGCGATGATCCCGCCGGGGCAAAGCTGCTGCTTGACGGGATCGACGCCGTGCTCAGCCCCAATGCCCGCGCCGAATGGCGGCAGAAGGTGGCGTGGAGTTTTTATATCGAGAATGACGATGCGTCTGCCTATGCGCTGGCGCAAACCTCGGGCGATGGTGCCGGGCCGTGGGCCGCCGAAGGCTGGTGGACCGCCGGGCTTGCCGCATGGCGGATGGATGATTGCGCCGGGGCCGCCGATGCCTTTGCCAGAACTGCCAGCGGCGCGGAAAATGCCGAACTGATCGCGGCGGCCAATTATTGGCAGGCCCGTGCGCTGATCCGTTGCCGCAAGCCAGAACAGGCCGCCGCGCCCTTGCGCGCTGCAGCGGCGCGCGATGAAACGCTTTATGGCATGATCGCCGCCGATCAGCTGGGTATGAAACTGCCCGAAAGCCACGCTGCGCCCGATTTCACCCAGGCTGATTGGCAGGGCCTGCGCGATGTGGGCAATGTCCGCACCGCCGTTGCTCTGGCCGAGATTGGCAAGGATGGCCTGGCCGATGAAGTGCTGCGCCATCAGGCGCGGATTGGTGATTCGGCCCAGTATCAGCCATTGACACGCCTTGCCCGCGATCTGGGTCTGCCTGCGGCCCAGCTGTGGATGGCCTATAACGCGCCCTATGGCGGCAAGCCTGAGCCGGCGACCCGGTTCCCGACGCCGAAGTGGACCCCGGTGGGCGGGTGGAAGGTCGATCCGGCGCTGGTTTATGCCCATGCCTTGCAGGAATCGGTGTTCCGCGCCTCGGCAGTCAGCCCGGCTGGCGCGCGCGGGCTGATGCAGATCATGCCCTCTGCCGCGAAGGACAATGCGCCGATCATTGGGGTACCGGGTAGCGCCGCCGATCTTTCCCGGCCCGAGATCAATCTGGCGTTTGGCCAGCAGCATCTGGAATTACTGCGCAATTCACCCGGCACCCAGGGCCTGCTGCCCAAGGTGATGGCCGCCTATAATGCCGGGCTTACGCCCGTAACCCGCTGGAACGACGAGATCCGCGACAAGGGCGATCCGCTGTTATGGCTGGAATCGGTCCCCTATTGGGAGACGCGCGGCTATGTAAACATCGTGCTGCGCAATTACTGGATGTATGAACGCCAGGCTGGCGGCCCTTCGGAAAGCCGGATCGCGCTGGTTCAGGGCATGTGGCCGACTTTCCCGGGTCTTGCCGGTTCGGGCGCGGTGCGCATGGCCGCCGGCGGGATGATCCTGCGTGGCCGTTGATCCGGCGCGAAGCTTCAAGCCGATCAACATTGCGGTGCTTACCGTGTCTGACACACGCGGACCGGAAGACGATACTTCAGGCGATATTCTGGTGCAGCGGGTCAAGGCGGCGGGGCACAATCTGGCCGCCCGCGCGCTGGAACGGGATGATGCCTTGCGCATTGCAAGCCGCCTCAACACCTGGATCGATGACCGGGCGGTTGATTGTATCATCATCACCGGCGGCACCGGCCTGACCGGGCGCGATGTGACGCCCGAGGCGCTGGACCGGGTTCTGGAAGTTGGCGGGGCGCGCGACATCCCCGGCTTTGGCGAGCTGTTTCGCTGGATCAGCTATAAGACCATCGGCACCTCCACCATCCAGTCACGCGCCTGCGCGATCGTGGCACGGGGCACCTATATCTTTGCCCTGCCCGGCTCAAACGGCGCGGTGAAGGACGGCTGGGACGGGATTCTGGCCGAACAGCTCGACAGCCGCAACCGGCCCTGCAATTTCGTCGAACTGATGCCGAGGCTGCGGGAAGTCTAGGTCCATCGTCCCCGGCTTGACCGGGGACCGCTGGCCACATCATTCCGAACTTGTATAGATGAGGCCAGCGACCCCGGATCAAGTCCGGGATGACGATTGCAATAATGTTCTTTTTATGTTCTCATTCTCAAATGAGTACCCCAGCCCTCCATGGACGCGGCGCACAATCCGCAGCTGTCCCCCAGCGCTTCGGCCTGGCCAGCCGCGAAGCGGATGGGGACTGGCTGGACGAGCGTGAGGGCATCGACGGCCCCGGACCCAAGCTGCGGACCACAGTGACGCTCGAACACGCCCGCACGATCATCAGTTACAACCAATCGCCCGACATCCCGTTTGATCGCTCGATCAATGCCTATCGCGGCTGCGAGCATGGCTGC
>JAYVKX010000026.1:0-3540 GCA_043768005.1 Novosphingobium sp.
CTGGACTTACCGGGAATTCTGTAACACCGCGCGGGGCATGACCAGTTTGATCAGCCCCGTCGCCCTGATTGCAGCTACTATGGCTCTTGCCGCCCCGCCCGCCCTTGCGGCTGACGAAGCGCCAGCGGGGGAAATTCTCGTCACCGGGCAGGGCCTGGCAGATCCGCCCGGCAGCCCGGCCTATGATGTTCAGACGATCACGGCGCAACGTCTCAATTCCAGCGCATCGGGCCGGATTGAAGAGGCACTGTCCTCGATCGCGGGCTTTCAGCAGTTTCGCAGGTCAGACAGCCGCTCGGCCAATCCTTCGGCGCAAGGCGTGACGTTGCGGGCGCTGGGCGGCAATGCCACATCGCGTGCGTTAGTGTTGCTGGACGGCGTGCCGATGGCCGATCCGTTCTTCGGCTATATCCCGTTTTCGGCGATCACGCCCGAACGGCTTGCCTCTGCGCGGGTGACGCGCGGCGGCGGGGCGGGGGCGTTTGGCGCGGGCGCGGTGGCCGGAACGATTGAGCTGAGCAGCGCGGACGCCGCAGCGCTCGGCCTGTTTTCGGGCACGGTGATGGCAAATGATCGCGGTGAGAGCGAGCTATCGGCCGCGCTTGCTCCCAGGCTTGGCGCAGGCTTTGCCGTGGTCAGCGGAAGGTGGGACCGGGGGCAGGGGTTCTGGACCACGCCTGCCAGCCAGCGCGTTCCCGCCAGCGCCCGGGCCGCCTATGAAAGCTGGTCAGCCAGCCTGCGCGGGGTGGCACCAATCGCGCCCGAGGTTGAGCTGCAGTTCCGCGCTATGGCCTATGACGATGCCCGCAGTTTGCGCTTCAAGGGCGCGGACAGCACCAGCAACGGGCAGGATGCCAGTCTGCGTCTGGTCGGACGCGGGCACTGGCAGTTCGATGTGCTGGCCTATTTGCAGGCGCGCGATTTTTCCAACATCGTGGTGAGCGCGACCAGCTTCCGGAAAACGCTCGACCAGCGCCGCACGCCCTCCACTGGCCTCGGCGGCAAGCTGGAGCTGCGTCCGCCGGTGGGACAGGATCATGTGCTGCGGCTGGGCGCGGATTGGCGCAGTGCCAGCGGCGGCTTGCAGGAAGAAGCCTATAGTGCGGTCAGCGGGCTGGTCACTGCGCGCCGCCGGGCGGGCGGCACCAATAGCGATGTGGGCCTGTTCGCCGAGGATGATTGGACGCTGGGCAATCTGATCCTCATCGCCGGAGCGCGGGCTGATCGCTGGACCATCCGCGACGGCTATTTCCGCGAGGCCAATGCGGCGGGGGTCGTCACCACCAACCGACTGTTCGCGGATCGTGCGGGCTGGGCTGCTTCGCTGCGCGGCGGTGCAGTGCTGGCGCTGGGCGGCGGATTGGCGCTGCGGGGTGCTGCCTATAGCGGGCTGCGCTTGCCGACCCTCAATGAACTCTACCGGCCCTTTGTGGTTTTCCCGGTGACCACCCGCGCCAATGCTGCCCTCACCAATGAGCAGCTGCGCGGGTTTGAAGCAGGGGTGGATTTCGCGCCATCCGCTGCAATCAAGCTGTCACTCACCGCGTTTGACAACAAGGTGAAAGGGGCGATCGCCAATGTCACCGTCGGCACCAATCTGCGCGAGCGGCGCAATATCGATGCGATTCATGCGCACGGGGTGGAACTGGGCGCGGGATTGCAGCTTGGCACAGTCAGCCTGGAGGGCTCGCTCGCGTGGACCGATGCGCTGGTCGAAGCCAGCGGGGCATCGCTGGCGCTGGATGGCAAGCGCCCGGCGCAAACGCCCAAGCTGGCCGCCAGTGCAACATTGGGCTGGCAGCCACGCGATGGATGGCAGATTTCTGCCACATTGCACCATACCGGTGCGCAGTTTGAAAGTGACCTTCAAACCGATCTCCTGCCCGCTGCAACCACGCTTGATGCCTTCGCAAAAATCCCCTTGGACGGCCGGTTCGCCCTGGTGCTGCGGGGCGAGAACCTTACCGATGAAGCGGTGATTACCCGCAATCAGGCCGGTTCGATTGATCTGGGAAATCCGCGCACCCTCTGGGCTGGATTGCGGATTTCCTTCGGGCCCTGATTGGCTTATATCAGCCTGCAAATGGATACGGAGAGCAGACGATGGCAACCCAGTTGAAGCGTAACCTCGATTGCAGCGAAGCTGAATGGCAGGCCCGGCAGGAACTGGCCGCGTGCTACCGCATCTTTGACATGATGGGCTGGGGCGAATCGATCTATAACCACATCTCGGTCAAGGTGCCGGATGAGGAAGACGCCTTTCTGATCAATCCCTATGGCCTGCTCTATTCGGAAGTCTGCGCCTCCAACCTCGTAAAGATCGACATTCGCGGCAATACGCTCGATGGCAGCTCGTTCCCGGTCAACAAGGCGGGTTTCACCCAGCACGCCTATTTCCACGAACATCTCGATTGGGCGCATGCCATCTGCCACAGCCACACCACCGCATCGATGGCGGTGTGCAGCCTTGAAGGCGGGCTTCAGCCGACCAATTTCTATGCCTGCAATTTCATCGGCAAGCTGGCCTATCATGAGTTTGAGGGCGTTACGGTCCGCGCTGAAGAGGGGGAGAGGCTGCTCGCCAATCTGGGCGACAAGCGGATCCTGATGCTGAAAAATCATGGACCAGTGGTGCTCGCCCGCACTCTGCCGGAAATGTTCATCCAGCATTGGGCGCTGCAGCGCGCCTGCGAAATCCAGCTGGCGACCATGTCGATGGGCCAGTCGATCATGATTGCAGACGATGTGGTCGCGGTTCACCAGCGCGATCTGGGTCTGGTTCAGCTGTCTGGCGGCCCCGGCGCGCCGGACTTTGCGGCCTGGACCCGCAAGATCGACAAGATTGACCGCAGCTGGCGCGACTGATCGCAATGCCGCGATTGATCGTAAACGACCGTCCAGTTGAATTTCACATGGACCCGCAGACGCCGCTGCTGTGGGCCTTGCGCGATGCGGCCAATCTGACCGGCACCAAATATGGCTGCGGCAGCGGCGATTGCGGTGCCTGCATGGTGTTGGTCGATGGCGAAGCGCTGCGTTCGTGCCTGATCTCGCTGACTGAGGCTGAGGGGCGCAGCGTTACCACGATCGAGGGGCTATCACTGGATCGCTCGCACCCCGTGCAGCAGGCGCTGGTGTCCGAACAGGCAATCCAATGCGGCTTCTGCACCCCCGGCATAGCGATCAGCGCCGCCGCGCTGCTGGCCCGCAACGCTGATCCCTCTGAGGACGAGATCAAGGCGGCGGTGCCCAATCTGTGCCGCTGCGGGGTCTATCCGCGGCTGGTCCGCGCGATCCAGCGCGCAGGCCGGGTCACGCGGCGGCTGGAAACGATCAGCGCCGCGCCCGCGCCGGGCATTTCCAGCGAAGACGCAGGCCGTGCGGTTCCGGCGCTCAGAACTTCACCCGCGCGGTGATCCGGGCGTTGATCGGCTCGCCCACGGCGATGTTGTTATCGGTGTGGGCGCTGGGGAAATAGCCCGCGTCGGTCAGGTTTTCGACATTGAGCTGCAGCGCAATCCGGTCAGACAGATCATAATA
>JAYVKX010000027.1:0-2857 GCA_043768005.1 Novosphingobium sp.
CTTCAGCATTGTCGAAGGGTGATAGCCAGGCCTGCCCGTTGCCTCCGGCTCGACAATGAAGCCAAGCGCCGCCAAATCCAGAATGCCGACGAACCCGTCGATTGCGCGAACCGGGTTTTGATCATCAACGTAATCGTCAATACATGCCGGAAGGAGAGATGTCTGGTCTCGATTCAAACCTTCGATGAAGCGCGCCATAGAAGCCCCCGCTGCTATGCGGGAATCATATCATGCTTCGCCTGTCACTGGCAGTGCAAAACTGACCCGGGCGGCAACATGAACCTGACCCACCGCATTAGGTGGTTCTTCCTGATTGGAGGGGCCGATGCTGAAGGTGGAGGAACAGATGGAATTGGTTGTTTTGAAGAAGCACGGCGCGAGTATCCGCTCGCTGTCCCGGTCGACTGGACGGTCGCGCAATACGGTGCGGCGTTACCTTCGCGACGGTGATTCGGCGGCGACGCGGAAGGCTTCGCCGAAGCGGGCTGAGAAGCTTGATCCTTTCAAGGGATACATCATCGAGCGTATGGCGGCGGCGGCGCCCGATGTGATCCCAGCGACTGTGCTGCTGCGCGAGATCCAGGGGCGCGGTTATGACGGCGGTTATGGCCGCGTGAAGCAGTTCGTTCGGGGTCTGGTGCCGGTGCTGCCGCCCGGGCCGGTCGTGCGTTTCGAGACTGATCCTGGCCAGCAGATGCAGGCGGACTGGGCGACTGTTGGAAGCGGGGCTGCCAAATTGAAGGTGTTTATTGCGACGCTCGGTTGGAGCCGGATGGCCTACGTCGAGTTCTGCGATAACGAGCGCGTCGAGACACTGATCGCATGCCACGAGCACGCCTTCCTGGCTTTCGGCGGCGTACCGATGGACGTGCTCTACGACAACATGAAAACCGTTGTTCTGGAGCGCAACACGTATGGCCGCGGCGCGCACCGCTTCCATCCGGGCTTTCTCGACTACATCAAGCACGCTGGCGCCCTGCCGCGCTTGTGCCAGCCCTATCGGGCGCAAACGAAGGGTAAAGTTGAGCGCTTCATCGGGTACTTGAAACGTAGCTTCTGGGTGCCGTTCGTCGCGACGCAGCGGCAGGCAGGTGTGATGCCTGACAAGCATTCGGCGAATGCCGCTGTCGCCCGCTGGCTGCGCGAAGTGGCAAACGCGCGCGTGCATGCGACGACGGAAGAGATACCGGCCGAGCGTCTGATCATCGAACGGCCGGCGTTACAGGGATTGCCTGCGCCTTATCGCGGCCACTCCGTTCGCACATCGATGGCCGCGCCTGAACGCAAACCCGTCGTTGGCTATCAACATGCGTTGTCAGTCTATGATGAGTTGGATTACGCACCTTCCGGCCGGCTCCCCGCAGGGGTGCCGGTAGGCGCCCAAAAAGATGAGGCCGTCGCGTGAGCAATCTCCAGCACGACCGTATCACCCAACTGGCGACGGACCTCAGGCTTCTCGCCGTGCCCGATCTCTATGGCCCGATTGCACAGACGGCGGCGACCCGCAAAGACGCCAGCTACGCTGACTTCCTCGAAGATGTTCTGCGCTCCGAACGTGATGCCCGGCACGTCAGAACACGCGAGATGATCACGCGGATGGCGGGCTTTCCGGCGTTGAAGACATTGGAAGCCTACGACTTCGCCTTCGCGACCGGCGCACCGCGCCAGCAGATCCAAGAGCTGGCGGCGCTCGGCTTCGTCGAGCGTAGCGAGAATATCGTGCTGCTCGGGCCTAGCGGTACCGGCAAGACGCACTTGGCCATCGCGTTCGGCTTGCTGGCGGCGCAGAAGGGCTGGAAAGTGCGCTTCACGACCGCGGCCGATCTGATCATCACGCTGGAAGCCGCCCAACGGCAGGGGCGGATCAAAGAAGTGATGCACCGGATTGTGGCGGCGCCGAAGCTCCTGATTATCGATGAGATCGGCTATCTGCCGTTCGGGCGCGAGCAGGCGAACCTGTTCTTCCAGGTCGTGGCGCGGCGCTACGAAAAGGGCTCGCTGGTGTTGACGTCGAACCTGGC
Organism: Novosphingobium sp.; assembly: GCA_043768005.1. Taxonomy (GTDB): domain Bacteria; phylum Pseudomonadota; class Alphaproteobacteria; order Sphingomonadales; family Sphingomonadaceae; genus Novosphingobium. The sequence continues at coordinate 2,022 of JAYVKX010000027.1, forward strand.
CTTCGGAAGTTGGGACGAGGCCTTCGCCGCTGACGCGGTTCTGACGGCCGCTATGCTCGATCGCATCCTGCATCACGCCACCGTCGTGCAGATCGCCGGCGAAAGCTACCGTCTCAAAGACAAACGCCGCGCCGGCATCCTGGCACGGCCGCAGCCCAGCCTGCCGTCCATGACGGCAACCGGCACGAAGGCCAAAACAACGAAGGAAGATAAAATTTAAGCGGCATTGTTCCCTGAGCTCAGGGAACAATGCCGCAAAGCGCGAGTGGGTCAGTTCCAAGTTGCCACATCGGACAAACCCGGGTCAGATTCAAAGTGCCGTTGACATTGCGACCATCAACGCCAAGGTCATGCGCGGCTTCGGCCAAAGCCGCAACGATCTGCTGGAGAGGCTTGATCGTCCAGCGCTCAGCCCGTTGCCGGAAACGGCTTACAGCTATGCCGAATGGAAGCGTGCGCGCGTCGCGCCCGACTATCATATCGAGATCGGCGGCCATTATTACTCGGTGCCGTCAAAGCTGATCCGCGAGGTTGTCGATGCCCGCATCACCAGCGCCACGGTCGAGATTTTCCACAACAGCCAACGCATCGCCTGCCATGTGTTCTCGGCGGTTAAGCACCGCCACACAACAATAACTGAGCATATGCCGAGTGCGCATCGGCGCTTTGCTGCATGGACGCCAGCCAAGATGATGGATGAGGCGGCCGTCATTGGCCCGGCCACCGTGGCGCTGTTCGAAGCCATCATGAAAGCCAAGCCACATCCCGAGCAGGGCTTCCGCTCATGCCTTGGCATTATCGGGCTCGGCAAAAGCTATGGGCTAGCGCGCCTCGAA